>JAZUPR010000061.1:0-6176 GCA_045605285.1 Clostridia bacterium
ATTTATAAATACCTGACCGATTTTTCCTGTTCCGATTACACCAATGGTTTTTCCGTACAGGTCAAAACCTGTCATTCCGTTTAAACTGAAATTTAAATCCTTTGTTCTGATATAGGCCCTGTGAATCTTTCTGTTAAGACACAAAAACATTCCCATTGCATGTTCTGCGACTGCATAAGGAGAATAATTCGGCACTCTTACAACATCTAATTTTCCTTTTGCATATTTCAAATCAACATTGTTAAATCCAGCACATCTTAATGCAACAAGGCGGACATTTAATTCTGTCAATATGTCAATAGTCTCTTTGTCAATAGTATCATTTACAAATGCAACTACACCGTCAAAGCCCTTGCACATTACTGCTGAATCAGAATTAAGTTTTGATTCAAAATATTTTATTTGTGTGTCATAGTTTTCTTTTAAATTATCAAAACAAACTTTATCATAGGGTTTTGTATCAAAAAAAGCCATTTTTATCATAAAAAAACCTCCAATCAAATTATATTATTTCTGATTGGAAGTTATTTTATAAATAATATTTTATGTTATTTTTGTCTAATCTCTGAAAAAAAATCCTGAATCAATTTTCTACATTCTCTTTCCATTATTCCATGATAGACTTCAATATTGTGATTAAAATAATTTTTTGAAACCAGGTCAAATTTAGAACCGCAACATCCTGTTTTTGGCTCGTTTGCACCAATATAAAGTCTTTTGATTCTGGAGTTTATAATTGCACCTGTACACATTGCACAAGGCTCTAATGTTACATATATATCACAATTTTCCAAATATTTCCCAAATTTTTTCGATGCTTCTTTTATTGCGTTTATTTCTGCGTGACACAGAGCACAATTTTCTTTTTCAACAGTATTTGTCCCTGTGGCGATTACTTTGTTATCTTTTACTATTACAGCGCCTACAGGAATTTCTTCATTATTATATGCCTTTTTAGCTGCTTCTATTGCCATTGACATATATTTATTCATTATCTTTCTCCTTACTGCATAGTATTTTTGCACCGTCCCAACCGGAAATACCTGACCTTTTTATTGCACCAAATATTCTTTCGCTTAGCCCTGGATACGTTTTGTTTAAATTTTTTGTCAAATCTTTAATTTCCTGTCTTTTTGTGTTTCCGTCAGCTGGACAGGAGTTTTTTACTACAGGAAGATTTTCTCTTTTTGCAAAAGATTTAATATATGATTCGGGTGTATATATAAAAGGTCTTATAAGATATACGCCTTTTCTGTCTAAATAGGTGACAGGTGCAAAGCAACTTATTCTTGATTCATAAAATAAGCTAAGTAAAAATGTCTCATTTACATCTTCGTTGTGATGTCCTAGTGCAACTTTATTGCAACCAAGTTCTAGGGCGGCATTGTTTAAAGCACCACGACGCATTTTTGCACATAATGAACACGGATTTTCTTCTTGTCTTATATCAAATACAACATCTTTTATTTGTGTTTTAATAATATGATATTCTACATTTATGTCTTCACATAATTTTTTTATCTTGGTGTAATCCATATTGTCAAATCCAAGGTCCAGAGTTATTGCGATTAATTCAAATTTTTTAGGATAAAATCTTCGAAGAGCAGCCATTGCGACAAGCAGAGCAAGACTGTCTTTTCCGCCGGATACACCCACGGCAATTTTTTCTCCGTCCTGTATCATATTGTAGTCATCTATAGCCCGACGTGTGTAACTTAATAATTTTTGCATACAAATTCTCCTTTGTGAAAACAAATGTAAATAAGAACCCCAACCCGATTACGCAATCAAAGATTGCGGTCGGATACCCCGGAACCTTGTTGTATTCACAATAAAAAACCGAGTATCAATTGATACTCGGCTCTTGGAGCGGAAGACGAGATTCGAACTCGCGACGTTCACCTTGGCAAGGTGACGCTCTACCACTGAGCCACTCCCGCATAAACATTAGAACAATATGTATTATATCAATTCATATTAAAATTGTCAATAGAAAAATTAAATTTTTTGTTTTAATGCATAAACTTTTATCTATTGACTTTTTAGGCCTAATGATGTATATTATTTATATGTTTTCTAAGTAAATATTTAGGAGGACATTGATATGTCATTTTTAGAATCACTTGCCAATGCTAATGATTGGTATAGTGGGTTTTTTTCTGATTTTATAAAATGTTTTATTACAAAAGCAAGATATGAATTGATTCTTGAAGGAATTTCTGTAACAATCAAGGTTTCATTACTTGCCGTTGTATTAGGTATTATTATAGGTCTTATTATAGCACTTTTCAATTTGTCAAATTCAAAGTTTTTAAAATGCGTAGGCAAGTGTTATACAGATATTATTAGAGGTACACCGGCTGTAACACAGCTTCTTATTATATACTTTGTTATATTTGCTTCTGTATCATGGGAAAAATGGATTATTGCAAGTATTGCTTTTGGTATAAACTCCGGAGCATATGTATCGGAAATCATACGTGCCGGTATAATGTCTATAAATAAAGGTCAGACTGAGGCAGGACGTTCTTTGGGTATGACCGCTGCTCAGACAATGCTTCATATTATTATCCCACAGGCAATTAAAAATATATTTCCTGCTCTGTGTAATGAATTTATCGTCCTTATAAAAGAAACTGCAATAGTCGGATATGTTGGTCTTCGAGATATAGCAAAAGCAGGAGACCAGATTAAATCAGCTACATACATTGCATTTATGCCTCTTATCGGTACTGCAATCATATATTTTGTAATTATTAAATTGCTTACAATTATATTTGCACGACTTGAACAAAGATTGCGTAAATCTGAACTTCGATAGGAGGATGTTATGATAAAGATTAAAGGATTGTGTAAAAAATTCGGAAATTTATCTGTATTAAATGGCATTGATCAACATATCGTTCCTGGCGAAGTTGTTGTAGTTATCGGACCGTCCGGTTCGGGAAAATCTACATTTTTAAGATGTATTAATCTTCTTGAAACACCATCATCCGGAGCTATTTATATTGATGACGAGCTTATAACAGATAAAAAAGTAAATGTAAATAAGATAAGAAAAAAGATGGGAATGGTTTTTCAGCAGTTTAACCTGTTTCCTCATTTAACTATAATGGAAAACATTACTATTGCGCCTACACTTGTAAATAAGATGAAAAAAGCTGATGCAATAAAAAGAGCTGAGGAGCTTCTCCAAAGGGTAGGACTTCTTGAAAAAAAAGATGCTTATCCTGCACAGCTTTCAGGCGGTCAGCAACAGCGTGTTGCAATTGCAAGGGCACTTGCAATGAATCCGGAAATTATGCTTTTTGATGAGCCGACATCAGCTCTTGACCCTGAAATGGTCGGAGAGGTTCTTGAAGTAATGAAGGACCTTGCCAAAGACGGTATGACGATGATTTGTGTTACTCATGAGATGGGATTTGCAAGAGAGGTTGCAGACAGAGTTTTGTTTATGGATGAGGGTGTAATTATGGAAGAGGGTACACCGGATGAAATTTTCAATAATCCTCAAAATGATAGAACAAAGCTGTTTTTGAGCAAGGTATTATAAAATTTTGTTAATGACGCTGTAAGCGTTATTTTATAAAAAAGGAGATATTTATTATGAAAAAACTTTTAGCAGTACTTATGTGTATCAGTCTTGTATTTGCAATTGCAGCTTGCGGCAATGATGCAAATAATGCTGAAACAAAATTGGAAACACTTAACATTGGTACTAATGCCGAATTTCCGCCATTTGAGTTTGTAGATAGCGAAGTTGGTGTTATCGGCGAATTTGCAGGAATCGACATAGAAATTGCAAAAGCTATTGCTGATTCTATCGGTGCTGAAGCTGTAGTGAATAACATGGATTTTGACAGTCTTCTTCTTTCACTCAACAACGGTCAGATTGATATTTCAATTGCTGGTATGACAATTACACCTGAAAGACTTGAGGAGGTTGATTTCTCTATTCCTTACTACAAGGCTACACAGGTTATGATTGTTCCTGAAAATTCTACAATCGAAAAAGCGGCAGATCTTGCTGACAAAAAAATCGGTGTTATCGATGGTTATACAGGTCAGACATGTGTTGAAGAACTTGGCTTTGATTTCAGTGGTTTCAAAAAAGGTGCTGACGCTGTTTTAGACCTCGCTAACGGTAAACTCGATGTGGTAGTTATTGATTCTTCAACAGCTGAGAAATTCATTGCTGAAACTGAAGGTCTCAAAATAGTTGAAGACGCTGAAACATTTGCTGCAGAAGAATATGGTGTTGCTGTTAAAAAAGGCAATACAGAGCTTTTGAATGCAGTTAATGCTCAGATTGAAAAAATGCTTTCTGATGGCACAATCAATGCTCTTTGCGAAAAATACGAAGGTTAATATTTAAACAATAAAAATGCTGAGTCAGGTGACTCAGCATTTTTATTGTTTTATTTGTTTTTTAAAATATCTCTTATTTCAGTAAGCAACAATTCAGTTTCACTTGGTTTTGCTTCTTCTATAACTTCTTCAATTTCTTCTTTTTTAGTTATTCTTTCTTTAGCATTATTTATTATTTTAATAAAAATAAATACAGATAATGCAATTATGAAAAAGTCAACAATGTTTTGTATAAAACTTCCATATAGTATTGCAGATGTTTCTTCGGTACCAAGCTGTATTTTTAATTCTTTAAAATCCATACCTGATGTGAAGTATCCGAGTATTGGCATCATTATATCATTTACCAGTGATGTTACTATTTTACCGAATGCACCACCAATGATAACACCGACAGCCATATCTATAACATTTCCTTTAAATGCAAACTCTTTAAAATCTTTCCACATAAAAATAACCTCCAATTTATGTATTTATGTTGTAATTTTATAATAATTGTAGAAAAATGTCAACAATACATGTGTAAAAACGAAGATATTCAGTCATAATATAACAGGTGATAAAATTGTCTAAATTAATTATAACAGGCGGGATAAATTTAAAAGGAAGAATAAACATAAGCGGTTCAAAAAATGCCGTACTTCCAATTATAGCAGCAACAATTATAACAAATGGTAATAACGTTATTAATAATGTTCCTTCACTAACTGATGTGCATGAAATGATTTCATTAATGAAATGCTTTGGTTGTTCAATCAATTATGAAAACAATAAGATTAATATATCGTGCGATAATATAAATAATTTAATATGTCCTTATGAAATTGTGTCAAAATTCAGGGCATCATTTCTTGTAGCAGGACCTCTACTTGCAAAATACGGATATGTAAGGATTTCTATGCCCGGTGGATGTGCGATAGGGGCAAGACCGGTTGATCTTCATATAAAAGGATTGACTCTTATGGGGGCAGAGGTTTCCTATGGTCACGATTGGATGGAACTTAAATCAAATAAGCTTGAAGGTGCAAAAATTTATCTTGATTTTCCGTCAGTAGGTGCTACAGAAAATCTTATGATTGCAGCATGTCTTGCTGATGGTGTTACAGAAATTACAAATGCTGCCACAGAACCTGAGGTTGCTGATTTAGCAAATTATCTTATTAAATGCGGTGCAAATATAAAAGGAGTGGGAACAGAACGAATTGTTATTGAGGGACAAAAGGAACTGTCTGCTTGTTCATATAGCGTGATACCTGATAGGATAGAAGCTGGAACATATATGATAGCTGCTGCCTGTACTAAGGGAAATATTGATATATGCAATGTATCAATGGAGCATCTTAACTCAATAGTTGCAAAATTAAAGGAAATAGGCGTTAATGTAGTAGAAAAAAATAATTGTATTAATGTGTCATCAAATGGTAACTTATGTGCAACAGAAATAAAAACTCTTCCGTATCCGGGATTTCCAACAGATATGCAATCCATTTTTTCTGCTATGATGTGTTATGCACAGGGGACAAGTCTGGTTACCGAGACCATATTTGAAAATAGATTTATGCATTTATCAGAACTTATAAGAATGCATGCTAATATTAAAATAGATGGAAGAAGTGCTTTTATTACTGGAAAAAAATATCTTGATGGAGCATGTGTAAGAGCTACAGATTTACGTGCCGGAGCGGCTCTTACTATTGCAGGATTAGCAGCAGACGGGATTACTGAGATTTCTGATGCACAGTTAATTTACAGAGGTTATGAAAATTTCTGTGAAAAATTAAGTAATCTTGGTGCTATTGTAAGAAAAA
>JAZUPR010000062.1:0-11536 GCA_045605285.1 Clostridia bacterium
ATAATTTTTGTACAAAAAACGCTTCAATTCACTCTTTTGAGCAATATGTTATACATTAATAACATTTAAATTGCAATAGTTTAGTCGACATATTTGCAATAACAGATAAAAAGTTTCTTGATTTTTTTGCCAACTGATATTATAATGTGATTACTAATTTTAGAAGGAGAATTTTAATGGATTTTTTATTTAAAATCTTTATTAAAAATTACAAAGATATACATGATGAAACCACCAGAAGAAGGTATGGTCTTTTTTCAGGAATTTCAGGAATTATTCTTAATTTCGTTTTGTTTTGTATTAAGATTACAACAGGAATTTTAGCTTCTTCCCTGGGTATTATAGCTGATGCTGTAAACAACCTGTCTGATTCAGGTTCATCTCTTATTACACTTATTGGTTTTAAACTATCAGGAAAACCTGCAGACCACGACCATCCTTTCGGTCATGGAAGATTTGAATATATAAGTGCAATGCTTGTATCTGTTGCAATTATATTGATGGGATTTGAAACAGGAAAATCATCACTTGAGAAAATAATTAATCCAAAAGATATTTTTGTAAGTGAACTGACCGTTATAATATTGGTTTTTTCAATAATTATAAAAGCTTTTATGTATTTTTTGAATAAATCTATTGGCAAAAAAATTTCATCAGCACCAATTATAGCAACTGCAAAAGATTCTCTGTCAGACTGCATAGCAACCGGATTTATATTAATTAGTGTGCTCATTTCACACAATGCAAATGTAAATATAGACGGATATTCAGGTCTTATGGTTTCTGTTTTTATCTTATACACAGGAATAGCTACAATGAAAGATTCCATATCACTCCTTCTGGGACATCCACCTGATAAAAAGCTTGTAGATGATATCGAAAAAACAATTATGTCTCACGATATGGTGGTGGGCATACACGATATGATAATCCACAACTACGGACCAACCAGATTTATGATGAGTGTTCATGTTGAGGTGGAATCAAGCAATGATATTCTCAAAATCCACGATACCATTGACATAATCGAAAGAGAAATCCACCAAAAATACGGATGTGATACAGTTATTCACATGGACCCGATTGAAACAAACAATGAAATAATACAAGATGCAAAAAACAAGATATTAGAAATACTATGTAATATTGATGAAAATCTATCTATGCACGATTTTCGAATGATGTCAGGCAAAACGCACACCAATCTCATATTTGATGTTGTTGTCCCCTATAGCTTCAAAATGGATTCTAAAGAACTTATAAGCACAATTCAAAATGAGGTTTTTAAAATGGATAAATCATTCTATGTGATTATAACCATTGACAAAAAATTTGTATAATATATAATTTATATATGATTTTAAATAACAAGGAGATAAAAAGGATGAATAAAACATTAGCAACCGTACAAGGAAAGATAATAACTGAGGCAGATGTAGATAAAATGATAATGGCTCTCGGTCAGAGAGGACAAGCTTACAACAATCCTCAGGGAAGAGAAGTTATTTTAGAACAGGTTATTAACCGCAAATTATTAATTCTTGATGCCGAAAAAAATCTTTATGAATATGACCCGCAGTTCAAGGCAGAGCTTGAACAGGTAAAAGAAGAGCTTTTAGCAAACTTTGTTATAAAAAAAGCGGTTGAACAGGTAACTGTTACAGATGAAGATGTCGAAAAAGAATATAATGACAACAAAGACAAATTTGTAACCGGTGAATCTGTAAACGCAAGTCACATTCTTGTGGATTCAGAGGAAAAGGCAAATGAGCTTTTATCTAAACTTAATGCAGGAGAAATATCATTTGAAGATGCTGCAAGACAAAATAGTTCATGTCCTTCAAAAGACAACGGAGGAAATCTTGGTGAATTCACCAGAGGTCAGATGGTTCCTGAATTTGACGAGGCTTGTTTTACAATGGAAGTTGGAACAATTGCAGGTCCTGTTAAAACACAATTCGGATATCACCTTATAAAGCTTAATTCTAAAAACGAACCAAAAGTTATGAGTTTTGAAGATGTTAAAGACGGATTGAAACAACAGCTAATCGGACAAAAACAGCAAAACGCCTATGAAAGCAAATTAAACCAACTTAAAATAATGTATCCTGTAGACAGAATGTAGTTTGAAAAGGAGATTATTATGGATAACAATCTCAAAGACCTTATCAAAATTAAGATTGAAAATGTAATATCAGCACTAGAAAAAAACAATATGATTGGCATATACGCTCCGACATGTGAAGATGCTGTAAAGGAAGTTGAGAAACTCTTAAAAGACGGTGACACAATTTCTATGGGCGGAACGGTAAGCGCAAAAGAAAGCGGTGTGGCCGACCTTATAAAAAGCAGAAAATACAATTTTCTTGATAGAAGTGCTCCAGGTCTAACACCAGAGCAAATCCATGAAATATACAGAAAAACTTTCAGTGCAAACGCGTTTATAACAAGCACAAATGCAATAACCGAAAACGGAGAACTATATAATGTTGACGGTCACTCAAACAGAGTATCTGCAATGCTCTTTGGCCCTGACAAAGTAATAGTAATTGCCGGATACAACAAAATAGTAAGAAACATAGACGAAGCAGTACATAGAGTAAAAGAAATTGCTGCTCCTGCCAACTGTGTAAGATTATCTAAAAGCACATACTGCAAAGAAAACGGGAAATGTGTTTCCCTTAACAACAATTCTTCTCTTATATGTGACGGATGCACATCAGAAGACAGAATATGCAGCAATTACACAATTATGAGCAGACAAAGGCAGAAAGACAGGGTAATAGTTATTCTCGTGGGAGAAGAACTGGGATATTAATGAATAAAAAATAGACAATCAAAATGATTGTCTATTTTTTATTCATTAATTACTGTTAATTATTTTTATGAGGTTTTCTGAAAATTGCTCCAAGAATTATAACCACAGCAAATATGATTATATAGAACAATACAGGGAACGAGAATGTTCCTTTAGCTTTTGCTGCCATGTATGGTGTAATACCATGAGCATATACTGCTGCAAACACCATGAACACACAAGCAACAATGGATATAGCCGGAAGAACAAATCGTTTAAACACACACATATCTTTTTCCTTTATCATCCAGGCAATAAAAATAGGTATATACATAGCATAAATTGTAACAATCGGAAGTTCTGATGAATCAAAATTGAAAACTCCAAACCATCCGTCTGTAAGGTTTGCTCCATAGAAATACACAAGCCATAAAGCACATACAAATAGTCCCCATATTGCAGAATTGCTTGTCATATTGGTAGCCTTGTCAATCTGACTGAAAGTTTCTGGTTTTGGGCCTTCATTACGTACTGCGATAGCATACATACCACGTGTGGCACCAACCATAAGACCATTTAATGTGCCAAGGCATGAAACAATAATGCAGATATTAAGAAACGTTCCGCCAATACTTCCAAAAATATTTGAAAATGCAGCTGTTGCACCATCTTCTATAAGAACAGAGCTTGTAGCACCACCTGCTACACCTATAAAGTAAAGAACATATGAAGCGACAACTATCAATGAACCAATTACAAGAGCAAGTGGAAGATTTTTCTTTGGGTTCTTAAGTTCAGCATTAATTGCTGTAGCAACAATCCAACCCTCGTAAGCAAATACTGTTGCAACAATTGCTGCAAAAAGACCGCTGCTTGTGGTTCCTCCAACTGTTTCTGAAACAACTGTGGTAAAGTTTGTTGTAAGTGTACCGTTTATGAGACCAACGATAGTGCCGACAATTGCCATTAAAGTGATAGGAATCAATTTAATAATAGTAGCACTAACCTGGAATCTGCCCGCAAGTTTTGGGGAAAGTGCATTTAATGTGTATGATGAAATAAGGAAAAATCCTGCAAGCGTCATTACCTGAGGGTCAACCATACTCCATCCAAAAAGCACACCTAAGTATCTTGCAGATACCCAAGAAAGAACAGATGTCATTCCAGGATAATAAATACTAACCATAAACCAAGCAAGGTAGTATGCATAGCCGCTTCCGCATGTAGCCTCTGCATAGTCTACTACGCCACTGACTTTTTCATACTTTGTTGCCATCACAGCAAACTGTGCAGAACAAACAATCATAAGTAAACCTGTAATAACCCATGCTATAATACCAATAGGCATATTACCGCCTGTAGCAGCAAGAACGTTCTGAGCCTTGAAGAAAACCCCTGAGCCAATTACAGTTCCAACCACCATACAAATAGCAGTTGCCAAACCGTATTTTTTAGAAAGTTTTTCCATTTCTAACTCCTCCTATTTCTAGACAAAACAATGTTGCTTATAAAATTAATTATAACATAGATTTTATAAAAGTAAATAAAAATATGCCAGTCTTACACTTTTTTTAAATATTATTACTAAACAAAAAAGACAATCTAAAATTTTTAGATTGTCTTTTTTATTTACATTACAAAACCTTAAAAAGGAAGTTTCTTTCCCTGTTTCTGCCATTCTCGATATTCTGCTGTAGCACAGAAGATAACATCACCGGAAGAATTTATTGCAGTTTCAAGAGAATCCTGAACAACACCGATTATAAAACCTACACCCACTACCTGCATTGCAATATCCTGCGGTACGCCAAGAAGTGAACATGCCATTGGAATAAGTAGAAGTGAACCTCCGGCAACCCCTGATGCTCCACAAGCTCCAAGTGTGGCAACAAAGCTAAGAAGTATAGCAATAACAATATTTACCTGTACTCCCTGTGAAAAAGCTGCAGCAAGAGACATAACAGTTATGGTTATAGCAGCTCCGTCCATATTAATTGTTGCACCAAGAGGAATGGACACGCTATAGTACTCTCTGTCTAATCCAAGCTTTTCACAAAGACTCATATTAACAGGTATATTTGCTGCTGAACTTCGTGTGAAAAAGGCTGTGATTCCGGATTCTTTAAAGCATCTCAAAACAAGCGGATATGGGTTTTTTCTTAAGGAAACCGCCACTATAAGAGGGTCAATAATAAATGCAACAGCAAGCATACAACCAACTAAAAGAGCAAGAACTTTTCCATAGTCAGTAAATATTTCAAGACCATATTCATTTACAGAGCTATATACAAGTCCCATAATGCCAAAAGGTGCAAGTTGAATAACCCAAGCTACTGACTTTGATATTGCATCTGATATATCTCCCAGAACTTTTTTTGTACTGTCATTCGCAACGGTGCGAAGTGCCAATCCAAAAATAACAGACCAAGTAAGAATGCCTACATAGTTTCCGCTAATAAGTGCATTCACAGGGTTCATAACCATATTTCCGATAAGAGCTTTAAAAACCTCACCAAGTCCGGCAGGAGCACTCTGCTCAACTGCCTGAGTAAGAGGAATTGTAACTTTAAAAATATAGCTGCCTATTACAGCCACAACTGCAGCAAGAAATGTGCTTAGCAGATAAAAGAATATAACCGATTTAAATCTGCCTCCAATACCCTTTCCGGCACTAGCAAGTGATGATATGACAAGCACAAAAACAAGGATCGGAGCAATAGCTTTAAGAGCACCGACAAATATTTCACCAAATACAGAAACAAATCCTACTTGAGGTACCCAAAGCCCAAGACATATACCTATTGCAAGACCTATTGCTATTCTAAGAATTAACGGGGTATCTGTATAAACCGCAAAAAACTTCTTCATAAAAAACCTCCATAATATAAAATATGTAAAATTTTGTCTTAAGATTTAATAAATTATATCATATATATTTTTAAGTTTCAACATATTTTATTCTAAAAAAGGGTCAAATCAAAATTTTGATTTAACCCTTTTATTTAAATTCTAGCTACACCGGTCTCTCTTGCAACTCTATTAACAAGAGAAGACAAAACGATATTTTCTTCACATTTATTACATCATAAAAAATGAGTGAAGCCAAAGCGTATAATGATATCTATTAATCAATCTTCCCAGGGAAACTTATACTGGGTGAGTCCCAGTTCATCACGCACTGCTGTAATTTCTTTTTGAACAGATTCATTAATTGGAACACCGTCTTTGCGGGAAAGACGTACAAGATGCTCTTTTTCACCAGCAGAATAAATTCTGTCTTGTCCCGGAGCCTTTTTGGAATTTCTTACAGAACGGATAATGTCTCCGGCTTTTTTTCTGCAAAGATCTTCGCCAAGAAAATGATTTGTATCAATGGCAATAAAGAAATGTCCAAGGTGATATGGAGATTTATTACCATCCGCATCTTTTCCATCAAGAGCTTTTCCGTAGGAACCATCTTGCAGTACTGCAGAAAGGAGTTCTACAACCATTGCATATCCATAACCCTTATATCCGCCAAGAGCCTCCCCTATGCCACCAAGGGTAGTGAGTGCAGCTGTACCATTTCTAATCATCCTAAGTGCCTCTCCGGCATCACCTTCAACAGGCTGACCATCGAGGCCTATAATTGTCCCCGGGTGAACATTCTCTCCTATTCTTTCATAGTACTCAACCTTACCATTTTGTGTAATTGAAGATGCACAGTCAAGTATAAAATCAAACTCTTCATCAGTAGGGATACCGATAGTCAAGGGATTGGTGCCAAACATTCCTTCTACTCCAAATGTGGGAGCAACAGAAGGACGGGCATTTGTTCCTGTCATACCTATGCAGCCTTCTTTACACGCCATACTTGGATAGTATCCGGCAATGCCATAGTGACAAGAATTTCTCACAACAACCATACCCATTCCATATTCTTTTGCCTTGGATATTGCCATTTTCATAGCTTTATAACCAATAACCTGTCCCATGCCGTCATGACCGTCTACAACAGCAGTTGTAGGAGTCTCTTTTATTATTTCAAAATTTGTAACAGGATTTTGAATACCATCTTTTATTCTGTCAAGGTATACAGGCTTAAATCTATTCACTCCATGAGATTCTATACCTCTCTTGTCAGACTCTAAAAGAACATCTGCACAAATTTGTGCATCCTCTTTTGGTATGCCATATCCTACAAAAGCATCTACCACAAAATTGGTTATTGTATTCCAATCTACAACATTTGTTTTTGCCATTTTTCTATCCTCCGATTATAAAAATATAAAAAAGTGCACTTATTCCTGATTAATAAGTGCACTCCTCGTCTCCATGTAATTATATTTTAATATAATTTTATGATTTTGTCAATAGTTTAGTTTAATTTTCATCGGTCATAAGTTCTTTTATTGATGTTGCAAGCCCTGCAAGCTCCTGAATTTTGGAAGGAATAATAATTTTTGTTGCCTTTCCGTCAGCAGCTTTTTCAAAGCTTTCAAGTGCCTTGATTGCAACATAAGCATCAGACGGGTTTGCCTCATTAATTTTTCTTATACCTTCAGCAATAGCGGTTTGCACAGCCAGAATTGCCTGAGCTTCACCCTCAGCTTCACGGATAGCAGTTTCCTTAATTGCTTCTGCACGCAGAATTGCCGATTCTTTTTCTCCCTCTGCAAGTAAAATTGCAGATTTTTTCTCTCCCTCCGCCTTTAAAATGGATTCTCTTCTCTCTCTTTCAGCTTTCATCTGCTTTTCCATTGCATTCTGAATTTCTTTAGGCGGAATAATATTTTTCAGTTCTACCCTGTTTATTTTAATTCCCCACGGGTCAGTTGCTTCATCAAGAATAGCACGCATCTTAGTGTTTATAATATCTCTTGATGTAAGTGTCTCATCAAGTTCCAAATCACCTATGATATTTCTAAGAGTTGTAGCAGTAAGATTTTCAATAGCCATCATGGGTTGTTCTACGCCATAGGCAAAAAGCTTAGGATCTGTTATCTGGAAATATACAACTGTATCAATCTGCATTGTAACATTATCCTTTGTGATAACCGGCTGTGGCGGGAAATCTACAACCCGCTCTTTAAGATTGACTCTTTTTGCAATCCTGTCAATAAAAGGCATTTTAATATGAAGACCTACAGACCAGGTGGTATAATAGCCCCCAAATCTTTCGATAACATACGAATGTGCCTGTGGTACTATCTTAACATTTGAAACAAGAATAAATACCAAAACAGCAAATATAAACAATAACAATACTCCCATAACTATTCCTCCTTATTTTTTAACAACCAAACGTACTCCCTCAATGGCTACAACCTCTGCAGTTTCATCTTTTGGAATAACGTCCCCGTTTTCACTCTTTACCTTCCATTCAACATCCCCGACAAATGCACTGCCGGTATGCGTCTTATTGTTTACCTCTTCATTTATCATGACTTCGCTGCCTATGATTCTGTCAAGGTTAGTATATGTTTTTTTTCCTTTTATAGTCTTAAAGGCAATTTTTCTTAAAAAAACAACAAGCAATACGGATACGAGCAGGAACAAAAAAAGCTGAACTTTCAAACTCGCTCCCATAGCACATGATAAGAGGGCAACCAGGGCACCACCTGCAAACCAAATACATACTACTGTTGCAGTGGAGGCCTCGAGTATAACAAACAACAGGATGGCTACAATCCAAAAAATTTCATTTGTCATATGACTTCACTCCTTTAATATTGTTTATTGCAAATTCATTATAACATAAATCAATAAGAATATCAATAACACATTTTGTATTTAATTGACTTTATAAATAAGTTGTGATAAACTAAAATCAGATTAAAATTTCGGAGGATGCAGATGAAAAATAATATTAACTGTATCATTCTCTGTGCCGGATCAGGCTCCAGAATGAAGGATGACACAAAAAACAAAGTATGTTTTCAGATAAATGGCAAACCAGCTGTTGTGAGAATTATAGAAAATCTAAAAGCGTGCGGCGTTGAAAAATTTATACTGGTTGTAGGAAACAAATCCGAAAGTGTAATGAAAGAAACAGCTGACATTAAAGGTGTTACATTTGCATATCAGAAACAGCAGTCAGGAACAGGCAATGCTGCAATGTGCGGTTTAAACATTATTAACGATTTTGGCGTAGACGGTCCTGTGCTTACTGTTATGGGTGACAAGGTTATAGACAAATCTGTATTCAAAGCATTGATAGACGACTTTTACTCAAAAGACTCAGATATTTCAATGATTACTCAACCTGCTGAATTTAATAAATCCGGGGGAAAAATTGTACTCTCCGGCAACAAGGTTAATGCAATTATAGAACATATGGATGTTCTTCTTCTCAAAGTGAAAGAAGAATTGAGCAAGGGAAAAGACCTTGAAAGCATATACAAAGAACTTAATCTTACAGATAGAGAAATCGGGAAAATCAACGACAAGTTAAACAGTGAGACAGAAACTGGCAAAGAATGCTACATAGAAATAAACGAAAAAAAATATTCATCTGTTGAAATTCTTTCTTCAAACCTAGTAAACTGTGCCACATACCTTCACAAAAGAGATGCTCTCAACAACTCTATAAAAAATCTGGATTCAAACAATGCTCAAAATGAAATATACTTTACTGACACGATAAAACAGGTTGCAAAATACGGATATGTATCTTATGTTGTTGTACAGGACAAAAAAATGATACAGACATTTAACACCATGGAGGAGCTTAAGGCAATAAACGAAAGTTTCATGGAGGAATAGACCAATGGATAAATTTAAAAAGGCTACCGTGTGGTTGGAATTATTTAAAAATCCATCGCCGGAATTTTATAGTTATCTAGCTTCAATATATGGTGATGACCATGATCTAATTGACAGAAAAAAAGAAAAATATACAGAAGTTCTGACTTCTTTTATAAACAAATATGGTGATGAGGATGTAATTATAGCAAGAGCTCCCGGAAGAGTAAACCTCATGGGAAGACACATTGAACACCGTGGCGGAGACATTAACACCATTGCAATTCACAAAGAAACCATTATGCTGGCATCATTAAGACAGGATGACAACATCTGTATATCAAACACAAATCCCGAATTTAGTGACTTTTGCTTTTCTATTTCTAAAGAAAAAAATCTATGTAACGAAACAGATTGGCTTGATTACATAGAAAATCCACAGGTGACAGACGCAGTAGACCAAAACAAAGGTCACTGGGTAAACTATGTTAAAGGTTCTGTTTTAAGATTACTATTTGATACAAACAAGTCACTTCATGGAATGAATATAATGTGTCTGGGCACAGTTCCTGTGGCAGGAGGAGTTTCATCCTCATCAAGCATTGTCACATGTGCTGCAGAACTGGTTTGCAACGCCAATAATATTGATATAGAAACATCAAAATTTATCGACCTATGCGGACAAAGCGAGTGGTATGTTGGTTCAAGAGGGGGTGCAGGAGACCATGCAGCAATAAAATGCGGCGTGTTAAACTCTATAACACCAATAGAATTTGCCCCGATTAATGTACTTGATTCCATAAAAATACCTGACGGGTATTCAATAATTGTTGCTGACTCATTTATCAAAGCAAAAAAGAGCGAAGGTGCCAAAGACAAATTCAATCAAATGGTGGCAGCTTATGAATTCGGAGTAATGCTTATTAAGAAAAACTATCCTGAATACAGCGACAAGATAGTATATTTAAGAGACATCAACCCAAAAACTCTTGGTGTTTCAGACAAGAAAATATATGAAATGGTTCTTTCATTACCAATTTATATAAAAACGTCTGAATTGTATGATCAGATTCCTGAAGAATATCACAAAAAAGTTAAAAAAATAACAAAATCTCATGTTGCTCCACAGTTTTACAATCTACGCTCTGCTGTTTTATACGGAATATGCGAATGCGAAAGAAGCAGGATATGCTCTAAGCTTCTTAAAAAAGGAGATATAGAAGAATTTGCTTCGATAATGAACATAAGCCACGATGGTGACAGAGTAGCTATTACGATTGACGGAAAACAAGAGCCTTTTAACTACATATACACCGACGAAAGAATAAAAGAACTGATTCAAAAATGTGACAACAATGATGTCTCCTCTGCACTTTATCTGCAATGTGGCGGATATGGGTGTTCAATACCTCAGATTGACGCATTAGTAGACAGTGTCTTAAAAGAAAAAGGCGTTCTTAGTTCACAGATTTCAGGTGCAGGACTTGGCGGATGTATAATGATTATATGCAAAAAAGAATGCGAGAAAGATGTTCTTGAGTTTTTGAAAGAAACCTACTACAAGCCAAACAATCTTTCCACTGACGGAGCACTCCTCGTAAAACCGATAAAAGGCTCTATGTGTCTTGAATATTAAATAAATTGAAAAGCGATATTTCTATTTAAGAAATATCGCTTTTCAATTTATAGAAGAAAAACAATAGAAATCATAACAAATACTCTATTTATTGTCTCAAACGTTCATCTACATAAATATAGACTTTATATTTTGAAATTACGCTTAATTATTCATTCGGCTATATATATCATGCTTTACCGATAATTGTCATATCAACAATCTCTCATCATGAGCGTTTTTTTGATATCATTATAAACAAAACAGAGCTTATAGCCAGAAAGTATGGATAAAATAATTTTGGCATAATATCAAATGCACTAATGCTATCGCCAAGTTCATGTACAGCAGATATTGCAACGAGCATTTGTGCACCATAAGGAATAACTCCCTGAAAAACA
>JAZUPR010000063.1:0-9787 GCA_045605285.1 Clostridia bacterium
TATAATTTTAATTTTTCTGCTGTCTCAAAAAACACAGGCTCTTCCTCCGTTTCAGTAAGAACAGAGCGTACAATATTTGGAATGTCAAAAAAATCTTCGCCTCCTGCACCGTACCCAACACTTTTTACATCGCCAAGCGGCAGAATATCACATTCGTTTACTACCTGAGAGAGAAACACCGCACCCTCGCAGGATATGAGACTTTTCTCTACAGGGAGCGAGTTTGTGGGGATATTTGCATTTTTTAATATGCTATATACGGTTTCGTTGTCGAGATATCCGTCGTTTATCTCCGAGCACATTATAAAATCTATATCAAAGCTTTCTATGGCACATATAACAGATGCCCATATGCATAATTCGTTATAGGTACATTCAGGCATTTTCTCTGCCATTGACATTATTTTTTCACTAAAAGCAGTTTTTTCCTTGCTTTCCTCTGTTGTCACTTTTGCAAGGGTACATTCCATTTTTGAACGCTTTGTAAGAGATGTTTCTATTGTCACTTTCGCACCCATATCAGAGAGAGCCGACTCAATATATGAGGGCGATGCTCCCATATCAATGAGTGCCCCAAGCAGCATTTCTGAGCAAAAACCTGCAAAACAGTCAATGTATAAGACCTTCAATTATTCATTTTCCTCGCTTTCGGAAATATCCCCAATCTGAACATCTTCAATTGGTGTTTCCTCTGTCTTTATAGCTTTTCCTACACCAAGATTTTCTATTGAACTGCGGATGTCCTTGTGTGTAACTGTGGATAAATATTTTTCGGGGAAAGAGAGAGCCTTTTTGTAATATTCCTTTGCCTCGTCAAACATTCCTTTTTTCTCAAGAAGTGTTCCGTAGTTGTAATACGGTTCTATAAACTGAGGGTTTTGCTTAAAGAGCTTCTGATATATTTCTTCCGCTTTTTCAAACTCGCTGTTAAGTATATAGCAAGCACCTAGATTGTCTATAATTATCATATTGTCGCTGTTGTATTCGTAGCCCTCTTTATTAAACTCTATTGCTTTGCCCAGTTCGTTTGAGAGGATGTAAAAATACCCCAAGGTTCCGTATAAGGTTGTGGAGCGAAGATTTTTGTCATACATTTCCTCGAGGAGTGCTATAGCTTCTCCCAGCTCTCCTTTTTTCCACAAAATCAGGGATTTGTTTATGTTTGCAAGGAGCAAATCCCCGTTTGTAAGGTCTCTTTTGTTAAGGTAGGTCACCTTGTTTATAAGGGCTTCACTCTCAGATAGCATACCGTCTCTTATCATCAAGTAGGCATAAGTAAGGGAGTTCTGTGGTGAGAGCTTGGTTGTAGAGTATGCCTTTTGCATCAGCTTATAAGCTTTTTCGTGGTTGCCTTTTGTGTATTCTCTCTGACCTGTCATAAATAATACCAATGGCTTGTTTGCCAGAACGATTATTAAGAGTCCTGCTATAAAACCAAGTACCCCGCCTAAAAATCCAAAGGCGGAATTGCCCACTATCGTGAGAATGATAACCATTGCAAAAAGCAATAATCCTTTATAAATAGATTTCATTTTTTTGTCCTCCTGTTTATTTGTACCAGTATTTTTTGTCCAGACTTCTGTATTGGATAGCCTCTGCAAGATGCATTACACTTATGTCTTTTTCTCCTCCCAGGTCGGCAATGGTTCTTGCTACTTTAAGTATCTTGCTGTGTGCTCTTCCTGAAAGTCCCATTGTTTCAAACACTTTTTTGAGAAGTTCTTTTCCGTCGTTTCCTATGCGACAAAATTCTTCAATCTCCCCTGCACCAAGCTGAGAATTTGAAAAAATGTTCATTCCTTTGTATCTTTCAAGCTGGATTTCGCGGGCTTTCATCACTCTTTCTCTTATTCTTTCAGAGCTTTCGCCTTTTTTGTCTGACGACATTTCGTCATATTTTACCGCAGGCACTTCAATCTGTATGTCAAATCTGTCAAGCATGGGTCCCGATATTTTTCCGAGATAATTTTGTATCTGTGTACTTGTGCAGGTGCACTCTCTCACAGGGTCGCCAAAATATCCGCATTTGCAGGGATTCATACTTGCCACAAGCATCACAGAGCTTGGAAATGATGCACTTCCCGATGCTCTTGTAACAGTAAAGCTTCCGTCCTCGAGTGGCTGGCGCATAGATTCTATAGCGTCCTTTCTAAATTCGGGAAATTCGTCTAAAAACAGTACACCTCTGTGAGCAAGACTCATCTCGCCGGGCTTTGGAACAGTCCCTCCGCCTGTCATTCCCACCGCTGAGATTGTGTGGTGAGGAGAACGGAAAGGTCTGACTGTTATGAGAGAATCTGAATGGGAAAGCTTTCCTGTTATTGAATATATCTTTGTTACCTCTAATGCTTCTTCAAAGGTAAGGTCGGGAAGTATAGACGGAATTCTTTTTGCAAGCATCGTCTTTCCTGAGCCTGGTGAGCCAATCATAAGGCAGTTGTGCCCTCCTGCTGATGCTACTTCTATAGCTCGTTTTGCCGACTCCTGACCCTTTACCTGCGAAAAATCATCTCCGCCAAGTCGGTTGCGGGAAAATAAATCGTCAATGTCTGTTATGGTTTTCTCCATAAGGTTGTCTCCGCGCAGATGCTCCACCACCTCGGAAAGATTTTCTGCACCAAAAACATTTATGTCAGATATTATCGATGCTTCTTTGGCATTTTCCTTTGGTACAATAATGTTTTTTATACCATTGTCTCTTGCTGCAAGTGCCATTGGCAGCACACCGTTTGCACCTCTTAAAACTCCGTCAAGAGAAAGCTCTCCTGCAATAAGATATCCTTCAGGTGCATCAGGAGCTATCTGCCCCGTTGCACAAAGTATTGATATGCAGATTGGCAGGTCCAGATATACACATTCTTTTTTTATGTTGGCAGGTGCAAGGTTTATCACAAGTCTTTTTTGCGGGAAGGTGAGATTGCTGTTTTTTATGGCAGCCTTTACCCTCTCTTTAGACTCTTTTACAGCTACATCGGGAAGTCCTACTATGTCTATTCCCGGCAGACCGTTTGATGCATCGGATTCAACGGTTACTATGTATCCGTCGATGCCAAATACTCCTGCACTGTATACCTTTGAAGTCATTTTTAAAACACAACCTTTCCTTGTGTAAACGTATATAAGTATTTTATGATTTTGTCAAGTTGGTGATAAAAAATATTGTAGGGACAGATGCCCACATCTGTCCGTTACGGGTCGATGAAGGGCATCGACCCCTACATTTTATCTTTTGTATATCATTTCAATAAAATCATTATATCATATTGTAGAATTAAATTCCACTATATTTTTAAAGATTTGAATGTATATATATAAATGGATATTATTTTACTTGATTTTATAGCTGATTCATTATATAATATATGTGAAAATACCATTATGAAGGAGTGGATATATATGAAACTTGTTATGGCTATTGTCAATGACGAAGATGGCAACTTCGTTCTTTCGGAGCTTAGTAAAAACAAATTCAGCGTTACAAAGCTTGCTACAACCGGAGGATTTTTAAAAGCCGGAAACATGACACTTATAACAGGTGTTGAAGATGAGCAGGTTCAGACTGTAATCGACATTATAAAAAGCAAGAGTAAAAGAAGAAAACAGATTACAGCATCTCCAATCCCCATCGGCTCATCAGCTTCATTTAATCCATATCCTATAGAAATTGAAGTTGGCGGAGCAACTATTTTTGTGCTTGATGTAGATAGATTTGAAAGGGTTTAATATGATTTTTCCTGCAGGACGAGAGGAAATTATAGAAAATTTTTCCAATATGATTAAGGAAAAACGCCTTGGCCACGCATATCTTGTGTGTGGTCCCAAAGGTATTGGCAAAAAAACTCTTTGCAGCTACCTTGTGAGCCTTATAATGTGCGAAAAAAACAGTGCTTGCTTAAGGTGCAACCCGTGTCTGACAGTCTCGTCAGGGGCAAATCCTGATGTTAAGTCAATCAGCAATCAGGATAAAGCATCTATAGGCATAGACAAAATAAGAGAGCTTATAAAAGATGTTTATATAAAGCCTGTAATGGGTGAAAAAAAGGTCATTGTTATTGAAAATGCACACCTTCTTACTGCTGCTTCGCAGAATGCTTTGCTCAAAATTATTGAGGAACCGCCGTCTTACGCGGTGTTTTTTCTCTTGTGTGACAATGTAAGCACAATTTTAGAGACTGTCCTTTCCCGTGTGGCAAAAATAAATCTTTCGCCCTTTGACGAAAAGCAGCTTAAAGACATTGTCCCCGGACTTTCGCCTTTTCTGTATCATTATTGCGGCGGCAATGTAGGAGAGCTTTTAAGACTTAAAGACGACACAGAGCTTTCTGCTCTTCGAGGCATAGCCATAGATGCAGTTATGAGCTTTTCAGACATCGACGGGTATTCTATGTATAAGGCGTGTCTGCCCTTAGAGAAAGACCGAAAAAAGACAGTTGAAATTATGGACCTTATGCTGATGTTTGTACGCGACGTAATATTAGACAAAAACGGACTTGACAAAATGATTGTCAACGAAGATAAAATAAATGAAATAAAGACATTTTCTTCATTGGTAAATAGGCAGAAGTGCCTGAAAATTGCCGAGTGCATACAGGATTTTCAGAAAATGCTTGGCAAAAGCGGAAATCTTTCTATGTCTGCTCAAACAATGTTTGTAAAATGTCGGGAGGTAATACATGGTTAGTGTAGTTGGGATCCGATTTAAAAAAGTCGGTAAAATATATTATTTTGACGGTGACGGAAGAGAGTATACCGAGGGAGAGCACGTTGTGGTGGAAACCTCCAGAGGTATAGAATACGGAACCGTTGTTATTGCAAAAAAAGAGGTCAAAGATGATGAGATTGTTTCACCTCTTAAAAAGATACTCCGAAAAGCCACAAAAGAAGACGACGAGCAGGTAAAGGCAAACATAGTAAAACAGCTTGACGCTTTCAATGTGTGCAACGAAAAAATAAAAAAACACGAGCTTGATATGAAGCTTGTAGATGTTGAATACACCTTTGACAACAGTAAAGTTTTGTTCTATTTCACCGCAGACGGAAGAGTGGATTTCCGAGAGCTTGTTAGAGACCTTGCTAGTGTGTTCAAAACCCGCATAGAGCTTCGTCAGATTGGTGTAAGAGACGAGGCAAAGATGATTGGCGGACTTGGCATCTGCGGAAGACCTTTCTGCTGCAATTCATATCTTGGCGATTTTCAGCCTGTGAGCATCAAGATGGCAAAAGAGCAGAATTTGTCTCTCAACCCAACCAAGATTTCAGGCACCTGCGGAAGACTTATGTGCTGCCTTAAAAACGAGCACGAGGCTTATGAAGACCTTATCAAAAAGACTCCTAATGTAGGCGCACTTGTAAAGACTCCTGACGGAAAAGGAGTTGTGTCTGCTGTTTCACTTTTAAAAGGAATTGTCTCTGTTGCTGTAGAAAACGGTTCAGAAAAAGAGATTAAAGAATATAAGACAGACGATATAAAAATTCTTAAAAATACTGTTGCCAGAAGCGACGAACAGGTTGATATGAAGACACTCAAGCAGCTTGAGGACTAAATTGTATAAAACACTTGCTTTTTTATATTGAAGTGTTTATAATGAAAATAACAATATGCGAACGGAGGTGTTTCTAGATGGCATATGTAATTAATGACGAATGTCTCAACTGTGGTACATGTGAGGCAGAGTGCCCGGTTGGTGCTATTTCTGCTGCTGATGGCAAATATGTAATAAACGCTGATGAATGTATTGAATGTGGCGCATGTGCAAGTGTTTGCCCGGTTGGTGCTCCGGTTCAGGAATAATTTTAAGCTTAAAAACCTCAGCATATCGCTGGGGTTTTTCTGCGACTTTTTAATTTTGGGGGATATATGGAACGCATAGACGATTTGGGCATAAATAATTTAAGACTCATTCAGGATACAGACCTGTTCTGCTTTGGTACAGACTCGGTGCTTCTTACTGACTTTGCAAGGGCAAAATCGGGAGATACCGTCATTGACCTTTGCACAGGCAACGGTATTATACCTGTGCTTCTTTGTGCCAAAACCAAGGCGTCAAAGATATACGGAATAGAGCTTTTGGAGTCTTCCTTTAATCTCGCCAGAAAAAATATTGAGCTTAATAATCTGGGAGACAGACTGGAATTTATAAATGCTGACATAAAGGACTATAAAAATTATTTTAAAGACGGCTCGGCAGATGTTGTCACTTGCAATCCGCCTTATATGTCAAATGCCGGTTTTATAAACCCAAAGGATGAAAAGGCAATAGCAAGGCACGAAATAATGGTAAATATTGACGATGTTGCCAGGGTCTCATCAAAGCTTTTAAAGTTTGGCGGACATCTTTATATGGTTCATCGGGCAGACAGACTTTGTGATATACTTTGCACCATGAGAAAGTATAAACTTGAGCCAAAGAGACTTAGCTTTATTCATCCATCGCCAAGTAAAGCTCCCAATCTTATTTTGATAGATGCTATGTCAGGGGCAAACCCTGCACTTAAAATAGAAGAACCCATATATGTAAATTAGGTGATACAATGGAAAAAGGAATTTTGTATTTGTGTGCAACACCAATCGGAAATCTTGACGATATCTCCGTCAGGTGCTTGAACACCTTGAAAAATGCAGATTTAATTGCCTGTGAAGATACAAGACACTCCCTTAAACTGCTAAATCATTTTGATATATCAAAACCGCTCACAAGCTACCACGAGCACAACAAGAAGGAAAAGGGAGAATATCTTATATCTGAACTTCTTTTGGGCAAAAATGTTGCACTAGTTACCGATGCAGGCACTCCTGCCATATCAGACCCGGGTGAAGACCTTGTGAAAAAATGTATAGATGAGGGCATCTCTGTTGTGCCTGTTCCGGGGCCTGTGGCGCTTATAAATGCGCTAATCATATCAGGTCAGAATACGGGGCGCTTTTCGTTTGAGGGCTTTTTGTCTGTAAATCGTAAAAACAGGGATGTTCATTTAAAATCTCTTGCCGATGACCCCAGAACTCTTATTTTTTATGAAGCTCCTCATAAGCTTCTTAGGACTTTATATGATATGGAGTCAGTGTTTGGCAATCGCAGTATCAGTATAATAAAAGAGATTACAAAAATCCACGAAACTCTCTATAAAACCACTCTTTCCGAGGCTATAACCCATTTTGAAAACAACCCTCCCAAGGGGGAGTATGTGCTTGTCCTTGCTGGTAAGAGTCAGGAAGAGTCTGATGTTGAAAAGCAGGCGGAGTTTCAGCATTTGTCTGTCATAGACCACGTAAATTTGCTTATATCAAAAGGGCTTGATAAAAAAGAGGCTATAAAAGAAGTGGCAAAACTTCGAAATCTTCAGAAAAGACAGGTCTACAATGAGTATATTTCAATGGAGGAAGATTGATTTGGAAATTAACAAAGAAGGTATTTTGTATAGAAATGTAATAAAAAACAGACGCAAGCTTTTGGCTATACTTGTGCTTGTAATAATTTGTTTTGTGTGGTTTACCACAAGTATTTATCCCTACCTTGCAAAGCGTGCCATGGGTGCTTCCCTGCTTGACACAGAAAGATTTCTGACGTCGGATTGTGTAGTTATAGGGCCTACGTACACAAGCGACAATCCTAAGATGGAAAAAATTTTTAGCTTTGCAGACGCGAGGACGTCCTATTGGCAGGACCATCGTTACTATTTTTCTGTAAATCCTGATAAATTGGTATATTCAGGGCTTTCCTACACGGGAGGCGGAGAGGTGGTTTCCGACATAACAGATACACAGATTGACCCTGTTGCAGTAAATATTCATTTTGCATATATCGGGGATCGGGTTGTTACAGTATTGTCTCATCCTGACCAGAAAATAGACTCTTTTTTGGAACTTAAGGGGATTTTTGTAAAGGCGTCTCCCCTCATTTTAAAAGATTTGTCAAGGAATATAAAAGAAGATTATAAAATCAGTGCATACACTCTTGATGTGCGAGGCATAGAGATGAGTGCAGAGTCCAGCGACACATTTATATGGATTCTTCTTATTGCCCTCATTATTTATCTTTCTGTAAAGCTTGTAAGATATTATTCAAATCCTTTAAAGCACCCTACCTACAAACAGCTTGAAAAATACGGAGATGTTTTGGAGCTTATTGAAGATATAGAACTTCAACTACAGAATGATGTGGTTTCTATGGAGGACAATCAGATTATTACTGCAGACTGGATTATCACAGAGCAGTCCTTTAAAAAGCTCATCCAAAAAAACCATACCGCAAAAGGTAAATTCAAATATACACCAAATGATTAATAAATAAAAAACTCCACTACTGATGTAGTGGAGTTTTTGTTTTAATAGAATGTAGCAACTTCCTGTTCGGGTTTATCTGTCGGCTCTGCTGAAATTGCATAGAGCACAGGGCCTTCTTTTTTATATATGGAATTGTATTCAAAGGCAATTTTTGCAGTAAGCTTTACCCAGTCTTTGTTTTCTAAGGAGATGTTTTCGGGGAGAATACATATAAGACCTTTAAAGGCAATGTCATCTATACAACAGGTCATAACGTGACGCCCTGCAACAACTGTGGATTTGGGAAGTTTTTTGTTTACTGCCACAATGGTTGTGGTGCAAATTGTTTTGCCGATGTATTTTGGCATTTCCTCGGTAAAATCGCGAAAAAATATTGCATAGTCCCTGTCTTGTATGTTTATGACAGGGGCGTTTATGTCAAAGGGTAGCGGGTCTTCTATCTCGTCATATTCCATAGTTCCGTCGGGCATTTCGTAGCCTATGTTTGCCTGTCGGGTTATGCCTCGGACTATTTTGTGAAATTTCATTCTGTCTGTGTTAAGTTGGGGTCTGTTAAATACCACCAGTTCACAGCTTGTAAGCTTGTCTACCACAAGGCTTCTCATGTTGGCATTGTAGCTTTCAAAGGTTTTGCACTCTGCCATAAATATTTCCTGATATATAAACCATCCTGTCGGGAGTGCCTGATACAGCTTTTCGAGAAGCCACATTCCGTTGTATTCAATCACAACTCTGTCGGGACGGTATTTTTTAGAAAGCTTTGTAAGATTTTGCTTTGTAAGCTCTTCTTCAGAGTCGATAATTTCTATATAAGTGGAGTTTCCTGGGATTTTCCCCAGGTCATATTCTTCCAATCCCTCTTCGCAAAGGAGAAGAAGAGTTTTTTCTCCGTCGCTGAATCTGTCGTCTTCCAGGGTTTCTTGAATAGCCTTTGTTTTTCCTGCCTCTAAAAAACCTGTAAATAAATATATGGGAATCTGAGTCATGTTTATACCTCTTTTTAGTTTATTCCAAAGAGTTTCTTAAGATTTTCTTCTTTTATTTTCGAGCCTATTACGCAAAGTCTGCCGATGATTGACGCATTTCCGTCTCTCACATCAGGCTCGCCTGGGATGTAGTCAAAGTGAATGAAGCTTTCTTCTCCTGCCACAATTCCTTTTGCACGGAGGATTGTTCCGTATTTTTCTTCGTCAGAGAGTGCCA
The DNA here is from genome assembly GCA_045605285.1 of Clostridia bacterium. Taxonomy (GTDB): domain Bacteria; phylum Bacillota; class Clostridia; order UMGS1810; family UMGS1810; genus RGIG4708. The sequence continues at coordinate 9,485 of JAZUPR010000063.1, forward strand.
GGAGACAGCTTGTTATTTCTTCTTTTGTAAATCTCTTTGTGGTCTCTGCACCCCAACTGGCAAACACTTCGTCAGCATGGTGGTGATGATGCTCGTGACAATCGCAGTGCTCATCGTGGTGGTGATGGTGCTCGTGACAATCGCAGTGCTCGTCGTGGTGGTGATGGAGTTCGTGCTCAAGGTCTTTTATTCTGTCGGATAGAGTATTTTTGTTTTCTATAGCACCAAGAATATCTTTGCCCGAAAGCATATCCCACGGAGTTGTAACGATAGTTGCATTTTTGTTGTGCTCTCTTAGCATTT
>JAZUPR010000064.1:0-5443 GCA_045605285.1 Clostridia bacterium
CAGATAACTGCCGATGCAATGGAAAACAAGATGTTCAGTGGTGTTGTCACAAGTGTGAGCATTGTGGGCACATCATCTCAGGGTGTTACAAGCTATCCTGTAAAGGTCACCATCGAAGATGGTGAAAACAGCGGACTTATACCGGGTATGAATGTTACAGGAAATATAATAGTAGAAACCGTTGAGGATGTTTTAAGAGTTCCTGTTTCTGCAATAAGAAGAGGAAATTTTGTCATAGTCAAAGATGACGGAACCGTAGATAAAAATACAAAAACAGAAAAATCCGATGACAAATCTGATGATGCAAAAACAGACAGGGAAAGGCCGCAAAGAGATATGACTCAGGGCGAAAGAGTACAGGGAGAAGCTCCTAAGAGAAATATGCCCCAAGGTGAAACCCCTGAGAATAATCAGTCAGAAAATGATAATACACAGAGAAAAAGAAATGTTGATGAAGATGAGACAAAGAAAATGCAAGCCCGTCTTGAAAATATCAAAAAACAGATTGATGTACCTGCAGGATATACCGTGGTTATGGTACAGACAGGTCTCAGTAATGATACATTTATAGAAATTAAGTCGGGACTTTCTGAGGGACAGACAGTTCTTCTCCCTGATTCCACAGCATCAAACCAGCAAGGCTCAATGGGTATGATGGGCGGATTTGGTGCTATGCACAGTGGAATGACCGGCGGTATGGGCGGCAACAGAATGCCCTCTGGTATGAGCGGAGGAGCCCGTCGTTAATTCAGTCCCTTGCAAAGGAGATATACATATATTATGATAGATTTAAAAGATATATATAAAATATATTCAGACGGCGACAGCGAAATCCGGGCTCTTGACGGCGTTAGCTTTCATGTGAGTCAGGGAGAGTTTGTCTGCATAGTAGGTTCTTCAGGCTCAGGAAAATCCACCTGTATGAATATAATCGGTTGTCTTGATATTCCCACAACAGGGAAATATCACCTAAACGGTACAGATGTCAGTACAATGAGTGAAAAAGAACTTGCCCATGTGAGAAACAGAGAGCTTGGATTTATATTTCAGCAGTATAATCTTATCCCAAAGCTTAATGTTCTTGAAAATGTAGAGTTGCCCCTTTTATATAAGGGATTAAAACAGGCCGAAAGAATAGAAATGGCAAAAAAGGCATTGGAGAGGGTAGGACTTTCAGACAGAGCAAAGAAATATCCGTCCCAGCTTTCAGGCGGTCAGCAACAGAGGGTGTCCATTGCAAGAGCTTTGGCAGGCAACCCGCCTGTTATACTTGCCGATGAGCCAACAGGAGCACTTGATTCGAAAACGGGAGCTGAAGTCCTTGACTTTTTAAAGGAGCTCAATAAAGAGGGCACAACCATAGTGCTTATCACCCACGATAATTCTATTGCAGAGCAAATAAAAAGGGTAGTGAGAATTCACGACGGAAAAATCATTTCCGACGAGGTAAAGGAGGATGCGCAGTGAATATAAAACAGGCATTCAGCCTTGCTATTAAGAGCCTTGCAGGAAGTAAGATGAGGTCTTTTCTCACAATGCTTGGAATAATCATAGGTGTGGCAGCGGTAATAGTGATAGTCAGCTTTGTAAACGGTCTTACCAAGACTGTCCTTAATGAATTTGAAAACTTGGGTGCCACCACCATTACAGTAAGCATAAGGGGTCGTGGTGGAAACAGAAGTGTCTCCATAGATGACATGCAAAATCTTGTGGATGATAATCCCGAATATCTGCAGGCTATGACACCAAATATAACCGTTATGAATGCTACTGCAAAAAACGGAAGTAATAATGTAAATATAACCACCCTTGTGGGAGCGAATGAAAGCTATGTGCCCATAAAGGGCAGAACAGTAGAGCTTGGAAGAAATATAGAATATATGGACTGCGAGGCGTATCTTAGAAACTGCGTCATAGGCACATATATAGCCAATGAGCTGTACGGAAGCACCGATGTTGTCGGACAGTCTGTGAGAGTAAACGGATATAGCTTTCAGATAGTAGGAGTCCTTGAAGAAACAGGCGACAGCGCTGAGGCAAGCAGCGATGATATCATCATCATTCCTTATACAATGGCGTCCCGGGTGTCAAATAGCTTTACCCGTGGCAGCTACACTTTCAATGCTACCAGTAAAGAGGTTGCAGATAAAGCTCAGGACTTTATTGACGAATATCTTCTCGGAGTCTTTTCAAACTCCAATGCATATACCGTAAGCAATATGGCAAATATGATAGAGACCATAAATGAGCTAACAAACACAATGTCTCTTGTTCTTGCAGGTGTTGCGGGAGTATCGCTCCTTGTAGGCGGTATAGGTATTATGAATATTATGCTTGTGTCTGTAACCGAGAGAACGCGTGAAATTGGTATCAGAAAATCTTTGGGGGCCACCCCTTGGGATATAATGAGTCAGTTTGTTGTTGAGGCAATCACCACAAGCTGCATAGGAGGGCTAATTGGCATCTTGCTCGGGGTTGCCGGGTCCTGCGTCGCCTCTCCGCTTCTTGGAATGGAGGTAGCAATATCGATTCCGGCAATACTCATATCCTTTACAGTATCAGCTTTTGTAGGTATAGCCTTTGGATATTTTCCTGCAAAAAAAGCGGCATCTTTAAATCCTATAGATGCCCTGAGATACGATTAATAAATTCTAATGAGGAGTCAATTATGAAATATAAATTTTTAAGTTTAATACTTGTTTGCTCCGTGATTTTTCTCTCATATCCCTGTGTAGGCTCTGCCTATTCAAATTATACTGAAGACGGTGCAATCACTCTTGTAAAAGCCCTTGACATAATGGTGGGCGATGAAAACGGAAATATGCAGCTTGACAAAAACGTCTCCAGAGCAGAGTTCTCCAAAATAGCTGTTGCTATGTCAAAACACCGTAACACCGTTGCTCCGGCAGTAAACACATCTATATTTCCCGATTGTACATTTAAGCATTGGGCGGCACCTTTTGTAAAGGTTGCTGTTGTAAATGGACTTGTAACAGGCTATCCCGACGGAACGTTCCGTCCCGAAAATACAGTTTCACTTGAAGAGGCTGTTACTGTTATGTTAAAGCTTATGGGCTATACCAATGAAGATTTTGGCTCATCCTGGCCCTACGGTCAGCTTGGAATTGCGCAGAGTTCACACCTTCTTGACAATATAGACAAAAAAATCGGAGACAGTTTAAAGAGAAGAGATATTATAAAGCTTGTTTGCAATACTCTTGTTGCAAACCCAAAGAACGCACAGAATGTAAGTGCAAAATATCTCCAGGAGCTAAATTGCAATCTTTATGAGGATGCAATAATAATTGCTACAAATGAACAAAACAATTCTGTGTCCCCCGGATATGTACTTACCAGCGAGGGCACATTTAAGATAGGCAAAGATTTTGATAATGATTTAATCGGCAGAAAAGGCGGACTTGTTATTGAAAACGGAAATGACTATGCGGGATTCTTGCCATCGGTACAGACCGTTTCAAAGCACGTGGTGTATTCAAAGCTTTCTGATTCAATTGTTACTTATTCAAATTCCGGTATGACCAGCTTTAAGGTTGACTCAAATGTAACTGCATACCTTGATACAAATAAGACCACCTATGGGTCAGTAAAAAATTCAATCTCCACAGGAGATACCATATATCTTATGAAAGACTCTTCGGGAAAGGTTGATTATATAACAGTTGCAACAGACAATATGGAAGGTCCTCTCACAGTTAACGCATCTACATGGTATAATATGTTTACCACCGATACATCCTCGCTCACTGTTATGAGAGACGGAGTCAGAGCTAGTATCGGACAGGTGCATACAAATGATATTGTTTATTACCTTAAAGATGCAAATACTGTGTTTGCATATAGCAAAAAGGTTACAGGCGTTTACGAAAAAGCTACACCAAACAGAGATATGCCAGAAATAATCACCGTTTCTGGTAAGGATTATGTTTTAGAGACTGCAGCCGCATTTGACAAGGTTTCATCAAACGGAAATTGTAAAATCGGTGATACTGTCACGCTTCTTTTAGGAAAGGACGGTCAGGTTGCAGATGTTATGACATCGTCTGCATCGGTAAATACATCAGTTGCAGGATATCTTATAAAAACGGGCACAAAGCAGTTTACTAATGCAGATGGTGATGCATATTCATCCCTTTATGCAACACTTGTCCAGCCTGACGGAACAGAGCTTGAGGTTGTTACAAAGTCAAATTATGCATCGTATATAAATAAGGTTATGAATGTAACCTATAAAGACGGAGTTGCAACACTGTCTGTAGCAAAACAGACATCGGGACTCTATGGACTTGCAGATTTTGCTAATATGAAAATAGGAAATACACCTGTTGCAGAGGGCGTAAATATTCTTGATGTCACCACAGATAACACAGGAAACGAGCTTAACGGATACACAGTAACCTATATGCAGCGTCTCGACGGAGTAACCATTGCATCAAAGGATATTCTTTATATGTCAAAGAATTCAAAAGGTGAAATCTCCGAGCTTATTTTAAGCAATGTTACAGGAGATGCATATAAATACGGAGTAATTACCGATATGTCAGAGAGTGGGTCAAACACGGGAATGTCTGTTTCAAATAAGAGATATACCTGTGATGTGCTGGGAACTCAGTATACCTGCAATATCAACTACGGTTCAACCTTTAAAAAAGGTATGCCTGCCGCATTTATCCTTTCGGGAAATTCTGTTGTCGGTATGAAAAAACTCAATCTCTATTCAGGAGCAGTAAAGTCCATAAACGAGGGAACTGTCACCGTCGGTTCAAACAATTATCTTATAAGTGACGATGTTTCTGTATATAGGGTTTCTTCCAGCGGCGGAAATTCTGCATACACAGTTCTTCCTTTAAATGAGCTTAAAAATAATATTTCCGACTACAGCGTTTCTGTTTATTATGATAAAACAGAGAAAAATGGCGGAAGAGTAAGGGTTATAGTTGCAAAAAGCAAATAAAATTTATAAAAAGACAATGTTTCTTTGAAACATTGTCTTTTTGTGATATAATTGATGTATGCTGAATTTTAAAGCGATTTGAAAGGAGATCAATATGAAAAAAATATTTTCATTAGTACTGGCAGGAGTTATTATGTTTTTGGGGATAAATGTTTTTGCTTCGGACAACACCCAGGAGGAAGATGTAATTGTGTTAAGAACAGAATTGGCACAATTATATGATATGGGAATTATGAAAGATGTGGGGTCAGGCCCTTATCAGAACATTACAAGAGCAGAAATGGCAAAAATTATAACACAAGCTTTAGCTGTGTCAGATGTGGAAATGGCTAATACATATACAGATGTATCAAATGATAATCCGCATATCAATCATATTGGTGTAGTCCAGAGCAAGAAAATCATGTGTGGATACGGTAATAATACTTTCAGGCCTGATGTCGATATAACATAAGTCGGAGGCCAAGCGGT
>JAZUPR010000065.1:0-2172 GCA_045605285.1 Clostridia bacterium
GAGAATGTGCAGAAAAACGCTCAGGATAAAGCAGATAATATTCTTAAAGAAGCAAATGACGAGGCAAGAAGAATAGTGGAAACAGCAAAAAAAGATGTTGAAAAAACCACACAGGAACTAGCTATGCTTCAGCACAATATGGACATTTACAAATGTCAGGCAATCAGTATGCTTAATGCACAGATTGAAAACCTTAAAAAATTTGAAACAGGTAATCAGGAATAAAAAATCGGGGTATGATAGGGTATACTCATGAGGATATGAATAACCTGCTTTTTCTTTGAATGTGTGATGGTTAATTTAATTTATACAATCCCTCAGTCGCTTTGCGACAGCTCCCTTTGCACAAGGGAGCCTTGAAAATTGCACAATTAAGCCCTCCTTGTGTAAAGGAGGGTGGCACGCATCAGCGTGACGGGTGGATTGTTTTTGAAATTGCATTTAATCAGCTCTTACTCAAGGAGAAGACTTAATAAAGCTGATATTTCAAATGTTTGAGAATATCGGCTTTTTTGATATTTTATATATAATTTGATAAATCATTTTTTGGAGTGTAATATGAGACTTGATAAATTTCTTTCAAACAGCGGTATCGGAAGCCGAAAAGAGATAAAAGCTCTTGTAAAAGCAGGTTCTGTCACCGTAGATGGTGTTGTGGCAAAGGACAGCGGCATCTCCGTCCACGAAAATTCTCTTGTTTGCATAAACGGAGAAAAAATAACCTACAAAAAATATATTTATATAATGATGAATAAACCATCGGGATATGTAAGCGCCACCTTTGACAAAAAACTACCTGTAGTTACAGACCTTCTTGATGAATATTCGCTCCGTTTCGAGCCTTTCCCTGCAGGCAGACTTGATATTGACACCGAGGGAATGCTTATTCTCACCAACGACGGAGACCTTTGCCACAGGATTTTGTCACCCAAAAGCCATATACACAAAAAATATTTTGTCATATCGGAAAAAGGTGTTACACCCTCTGACAAAGAGGTGTTTAAATCGGGCATTGACCTGCATGATTTTGTTTCAATGCCTGCCGACCTTGAACTTACAGATGTAGAGAACGAGTCCTTTGTCACCTTGTGCGAGGGAAAGTTTCATCAGGTAAAGAGAATGTTCGAGGCAGTTGATAATAAAGTTATTTATTTAAAAAGGGTTAAAATGGGAAATCTCTCTTTGGACGAAAGTCTATCTCTCGGAGAATACAGGGAACTATCGAGCGATGAAATCAAATTATTGTGCGAGGAAGATGATATATGAACATAGAAATACTTACCAATGAATTTTCTTTAAAAAAATGGCAGGTAGAAAATACGATAAAGCTTATTGACGAGGGAAACACCATCCCCTTTATCGCAAGATACAGAAAAGAAGCCACAGGCTCTCTCGATGACGGGATTTTAAGAGACTTTTTCGCAAGGCTTACCTATCTTCGCTCTCTTGACGAAAGACGCGAAGAGATTATAAAGCTTATAGACGAGCAGGGTGCACTCACCGACGAACTGAAAGAAAAAATCATGTCAGCAACCGTTCTTTCAGAGCTTGAGGATATCTACAGACCATATAGACCAAAAAGGCGTACCAGAGCATCTGTTGCCAAGGAAAAGGGTCTTTTGCCACTTGCTGAAATCATATTTTCCCAAGAGCTTAAAGAGGGACTCCCTGAAGATGTGGCAAAAGATTTTGTCGACGAAGAAAAGGGTGTCAATACCACAGATGAGGCAATAGAGGGTGCACTTGACATTATTGCCGAAATGATTTCTGACGATGCAGACCACAGAAAGTTTATAAGAAACAAAACCTTTAAAGAGGGAATTATTATAAGCGAGGGTTTAAAGACAGAAGATTCTGTATATGATATGTATTATGAGTTTAAAGAAGGCATAAAATCTGTTGCATCTCACAGAATCTTAGCAATGAACCGCGGCGAAAAAGAAGAATTTTTAAAGGTGAGCATCCATATAGAGCCTGAAGTTATAGAAGAATATCTGGGGGACAAGATTTTAAAAGACTCTATCTTCAATGAGCTTATAAAAAACACAATTTCCGACTCATACAAAAGGCTTATTGCTCCATCTGTGGAAAGAGAAATCAGAAATTCTCTCACAGAAGAGGCAGAGAAAAAGGCAATCGGTCTTTTTTCAAAAAATCTTTATCAGCTCCTTA
>JAZUPR010000066.1:0-2653 GCA_045605285.1 Clostridia bacterium
CTCGGGATGGCTAAGTATCATTTTGTTCACCACATCTGTGACATAGCTTGTCTCTGTGGCGTCATTTTTTAAAAACTTCATTCTGGCAGGGGTGTTGAAAAACAAATCCCTCACAGTAATGGTAGTTCCGTCAGGACAGCCTGACTCACCCTCGTCTGTGACATTTCCGCCCTCTATGGATGCAAAATATCCAAAGGGAGCATCAGAGGGTTTTGTAAATATATCTACTCTGGATACTGCCGCAATACTCGCAAGAGCCTCGCCTCGAAATCCCAATGTGTATATTGAGTTAAGGTCCTCGGCGCTCTTTATCTTACTTGTGGCATGGCGCTGGAAGGCGCGTGTTACCTGTTCTTTGGGTATACCGCACCCATTGTCGCTTATTCTTATAAATGTCATACCGCCTTTTTTAATCTCAATGACTACATTGGTTGCACCGGCATCTATAGAATTTTCCACAAGCTCTTTTACAACTGAGGCGGGTCTTTCAACAACCTCGCCGGCAGCTATCATATTGGCAATTTCCGGGGGTAATATATTAATCATTATTTTCACGTACCTCTTTTTGTAATCTGAAAAGCTCATTTATGGCATCAAGCGGTGTAAGAGTGGATATATCAAGGTTCTTTAGCCTTTCTATAACAGGAGAAAGAGAACCTAAATACTCATCTTTTTTTGCAATGTTTTCGTTTATTGTGCCAACATCTGTGCTTGATGCACCATTTCCCTTTTCAATGGCAGAAAGAATTTCTCTTGCTCTTCCTATAACCTCGTATGGCACATCTGCAAGATATGCAACCTCTATACCAAAGCTGTCGTCTGTGCCTCCGCGAACAATTTTTCTAAGAAATGTTATTCCCTCTCCGCGTTTTTTAACTGCTATAGAGTAGTTCTTAACGCCGAAGAGACTGTCTTCTAAGGCAGTAAGCTCGTGGTAGTGAGTAGAAAAGAGTGATTTTGCACCAATGTTTTTGCTGATATATTCTACCACCGACCAAGCGATAGAGAGTCCGTCAAAGGTGCTTGTGCCTCTGCCTATTTCGTCTAGTATCAAAAGACTTTTCTTTGTGGAGTTTCTAAGGATATTTGCCACTTCAGACATTTCTACCATAAAGGTGCTCTGTCCTGAGGCAAGGTCGTCTGACGCTCCAACTCTTGTAAATATCTTGTCCACTATACCGATACGGCACTCTTGAGCCGGAACAAAAGAGCCAATCTGCGCCATAAGGGTTATAAGGGCGGTTTGTCTCATATATGTGGATTTTCCCGCCATATTCGGACCTGTAATAATGGAAAATCTGTTTTCCTCTGTGTCAAGATATGTATCATTTGGCACAAATACTGAATCGGTAAGACACAGCTCTACTATTGGGTGTCTTCCGTTTTTAATGTCGATTATATCTGAAGAATCAACTGTTGGTTTTGCGTAGTTATATTCTGATGCCACATTGGCAAAGGAGCACAACACATCGGCAATTGAAACAATTCTTGCGCAGTTTTTGAGTCTTAAAAGATTTTCATTAAGCTCGTCCTTTACATAGCAAAAGTCCTCATATTCAAGGTCGTTTACCCTCTCTCTTGCACCAAGAATTGTGTTTTCCACTTCCTTAAGCTCCTGTGTAATATATCTTTCACAGTTTGCGAGGGTCTGCTTTCTTATATAATACGGGGGTACCTTATCCACCTGCGACTTTGACACCTCTATGTAGTAACCGAAAACCTTGTTGTAAGACACTTTCATGGTCTTAATCTGTGTGGCTTCTCTTTCTCTTGACTCTATAGCCGCCACCTTGTCGGCGCCATGCTCTACAATGTCTTTAAGTCTGTCAAGCTCAGCATCAAAGCCCTGTTTAATCATTCCGCCCTCTCTGACTGTAAGAGGAGGCTCGTCCTCAATGGCACTTGACAAAAGATTATAAAGGTCGGAAAGGACATCAAAATCATTAGAGAGAGACGACAAAAGATGAGAAGAGCAATTTTTTAAAAGTGCATCTATCTCGGGAAGCACCTCAAGGCTATTTCTGAGCGACACAAGGTCTCGGGCATTACAACTGCCAAACACAACCTTGCTTGTGATTCTCTCTATATCGCTGATTTTCTTAAAGCAATCTGTAAGTTCAGAGCGTATGTCTATGTTTTTCAAGAGTTCGTCCACCGCATCAAGACGAAGATTTATCTCTGTTTCGTTAAGTAGCGGTCTGTCTATCCAGCCCTTGAGCCTTCTTGTGCCCATAGCGGTTTTTGTTTTATCTAAAATTCCAAAGAGAGAGCCTTGTTTATTTTTATCTCTCATGGTCTCTGTAAGCTCAAGATTTCTTCTTGAAGACACATCAATATCCATATATTCTTCGCTTACATAATGTTTTATTTCGTTTATGTGTGAAAGGTCGGTTTTCTGAGTCTCCAAGAGGTAATCAAAAAGTCCTCCGAGAGACTTTATACAATGGTCTTTGGTGTCTATGTCGGCATTCTTAAGAGCATTTTCGCCAAATTTATCTTTAAGAGCTTCTTCACACGCACTTCTTTCAAATCGACTATCCTCTATATATCCGCAGTAAAAATGAAACTTTTTGTCAAGCTCATAAAAAATCTTTGCATACTGAGAACCGTAGTCGTTTACGATAACCTCTGACGGACGGAAACAAGCAATGAT
>JAZUPR010000067.1:0-3474 GCA_045605285.1 Clostridia bacterium
TTTAATTTATCAGTATCAAGTGTTGAAACAGAACTAAAATATAATCCTGCACTTGCTCTGAACATCTCCAAAAAAGTTCCTGTAGCTGCAGTAAATTCTGATTTCGCTGCAGGAAGCTCTTCCAAACAGAATTTGTAAGAGAATGTATAATCCACGCCTGCATCTACAGTATAGTCAAATGCAGGGAACTTAAGGACTGCATTTGAAGTTGTAGGGCTTTTCATTTCGAGCATTTTTGTGGTTTCACCGTCTGCTCCCACACCCTCTACAATTTTGAAAATCTCTTCTGTGCTATCTGTGCTGAGCATTGTATCTGTAAGACCTAAGCTGTTAAATGCTGCATAATTGCCGACAGCTGCACCATCAAAATTCTCTGTTTGATAGCTTGTTGCTGCCAACACACCCGTAAATGACGGACACAGTGTTAACAAAAGAGTGATACTCAAAAGAATTGCTGTTAATTTTTTTAGCATTTTTCTTTTCCTCCATTTTTATAAAATTTATTTTACTAAGCGAAAGACGAGCTCTCTTTATTGTATCAACAAACTCAAGGTCCGTCTTTCGCTTATTATTTAACTATCTCCGTGCCATTACAACACCATGAGCAATATCAGAAAGATACTCCAATCTTTCTATATGTTCCTCTGGTGTAATATCGGTTGCAGTAGGACGAGGTACTGCAGGTGCATCTACAGTTCCTATAGGTGCTTTTCTTCCTGTGAGACACTCAAACCAAACAGCATCTGCCAGATAACATCCATAGTAGCTTGCATGGTTCTTATCTCTCCAAAGACTTGTTGCTACTGAAAAATCATTTGCATTGTCGTCTTGTGTACCTTCGTTGGTGTTACCATCTGTGCCAGGTAATTTTTCACCAAAGATTTCATACATTTCATCAGCCACATAAAAAGCAGTACCTGCAGGAATTATTCTCATAGGAGCATTTCCCTCGGTAATTCCTTCTACAAGCTGAGGAGTCAAGGCTGCCCACTTTTCATTTGCCGGAGCCTTTATAATATCAAACAATAATGAACGAGACTCTCTTAATTTGTAAGATTCTGACCAGGTCTGATACAACACAAGCTCTGCATCAGGCTGGAGCTTTCTTATCTCCCTGGTAAGATACGGAAGACTTTCACTAAATCCGCTGTCTTCATAGTTGCCATACTGCTGCAACGAAATAACATCATATTCCTTTGCAGTAAGCATATCTAAAAGTCTTTCTCTGTAAATGTAACTTGTACCTCTTCCCACACCATTATCATAAATCCAATAAAGCGGCATATATTCATATTCTTGCGCATTTATTAATTCCATAGCTTCATCCCAGGTTCTTCCTGCAAGTTCAGCCTTTAAGTTTGCCGCATGTGTAGGAAGACCTGAGCCACCTATACCTGCAACTGTTAAATCAAGCTCTAAGCCTCCGAGCGCCGCTACATTATTTAAGTGACGATTAGCATCCTCTGACAAGCTGTTACCAATCATCAATACCTTTAAGGTATCACTGCAAGGCAATTTTACAGTTCCTGTCAATGGTTTAATGTCTGTAAAATTATTCCAGGTAAAGATTTTTACCTCTTGTGCCTTAGCACTGTGATCATTTTTCAAGGTAATTGTTATTGGGTTTTTGCCTACAGTTACATTTCTTTCTGCTATTTCAACACCAACGAGGTCTTTCTGTATTGCTTTATCATAAAACGCCGCAATAAAGGTAGTCTCTCCTGCTTCTTTTGCCCAATAATCAAATGTAACTGTGTCGCCTGCTTTTGCACCTGTAGCTTCAAGATTTAAAGATACAGCTTTGTCGGGATTTGCAATAGCAAGCTCTACTTTATTGTCACCATCGTCAGCAAAAGCTGCACCGCTTACACCTTTAGCAGCACTATAATCAACTGTATAGCTTTGTCCTGCCATAAGATTTGAAAAGCTTACTTCGTTTGTGCAGAAATCTGTATATGTTATAGTAGGAATAGAATAAGCTTTTTCATTGCTTCCCTTGGTTACATTAAGCATATTCATTTTAGCAAGTACCGGTTGGTTAAAATTAAATGTAACATTGTTATCAGAAACAGCCTCTTGGCCTGCTAAATTAAGTTTTTGCTTGGTCTCCCATGGTTTAATTGACCATAGAGTAAAGTCATCAATTGACACGGTCTGGTTCTGATTGGTTATTGTTGTATCGGTGGTTTTTCTTGACCAGTTTCCGTTAAAAATATTAAATATATGACCTCCCTCAGGAATATCGAGTTCAGCCGAACAGGTAAATGTCATTTTACCTGTTTCTGTATCTATAAGGTTAAATGTCTGCTTATTACCGTCAACTACCCAAACAATGTTGTACCACTTATTTTCTTCCATCTCTGGTTGATAATAGGAATTAAGCTCCCATGTCGCATGGCGTCCGGGTTTAATTAACAGCTTATCCTCTTCATTTATAATTCTTGCAATACATCTGTCATAATTTAATTTGTAATCAACACTTGAATAGAAGTTAATATTTGTGCCTGTAGTTGTATATTCTTCTTCTACTCCATTGTTATCTCCATCTATCATACATGTTGTATCATAATCTGCAGCCTTGTCTATTCTGAAACGATATGTTAAAACAAACTGCTCATATTGATTTGTATCAGGATTTAATACAGGCATATATGCTTTGTGTGTATTAAGTGCAGAGATATGCGATCCCCCCGCATATCCTTCCGTTGTTGCTATTTGCAAAGCATTTCCGCTTTTATAGCCGGCAACTGTAGAAATTGTACCGAGATCTGATGATCTTCTTCCTGAATATAATGGACTTGAATCGGATTTTTCGTAGTTATATCCTTTATAACCTGTTTTTGTATCATCAATGAGGGGTGTTTCAAAGCTGTCTGCATACTTAATCATATCTGTAATCCAGGTTTTGAGGCTGATTTTAGTTGTGCATGCAACACCGTTAGCATTTTTACAACCTGTAAAATCTAACATGTAAGTTTTGTCTTCCTCAAGCTCAGGAAGAGTAACTATGTAAGAAGTATCGCTTGTAGGTGTAAGGGTACAATCAAGCTTCTGTCCGCCCTCTTCGTAAACAACTACCTTAGAGTCGCCTGAGAGTGCCTGGTCAAAGGTTACTGTAGCTGTAGCACCAATCGGAGAAATATCTGCACCATCTGTCAAAGAATTTGATGTGATAGTAAGTGCACCGCCACTCTGTGTGCTGAATGAAATAGTTTCTGAAGATGCAATGCCACTTGCATTTGTACATCCAGAAAAATCTAATGTGTAATCTGTGCCTTCTTCTAAAGAAAGACCTGAAAGTGTGTATGTAGCTGTGTTTAATGTATTGCTAACATAAGTAAGTGTTGGAGCAGTAAGCTCTGTGCCACCTGATGTCAGCTTAACTGATGCAGCATTTAATACCTGGTCGAAAACAATTGTTGCTTCTGTAGTACCTGCTGAAACAGAGCTTCCGTTAGCAATAGTTGATTTTCT
>JAZUPR010000068.1:0-7280 GCA_045605285.1 Clostridia bacterium
AAAAAATCCCCCAAGAAATTATACTGCTCGGTGGTGCTCTCTCGTAAACAATGCAATCCAATCGGGAGAGCCCAGAGACCCTACCCTACGATAATTGCTATATTGCATAAACATTGCAGGGGATGTATTTATGCATTCGCATCGTATGGGACATTCATGAATGTCCCGCGGGCAATTCGTGAATTGCCCCTACAAATCATTTTATTACATATTCATATTGTAGGGGTTGGCATCCCCGACAACCCGCCATGTATTACCCAAAAATCCTTTTATAAATCTTATAAAAATATGTCATAAAATATGATGTCACAAAAACCATAAAAATTTCTTCTATAAGCCTTGGAAGATAGTAAGCAAAAAATCCAAGCTTACCTAAAACAGGAATAAAATGTATCAGAATAAGGGTGTTTGCTGTGGTAACGGGAATATCACAGATTAAAAGTGTGAGAAAAATTTTAAGATAGCTGTCAAAAAAATCTGCTTTTGTCTTTTTCTCAATAATGGCATTTACAATGTAAAATAAAATGCCTGCTATGCAAAGAGCATAAAATCCGTAAATAAAAAAACCTGTCTTTTTGCCAAGGGAAAGAAGCCAGCCGCCCCAAAAACCGCTCGGGAAGATAAGTGTGCACAGATGATTGAAAAGCCCTGCAATTCCCGAGAGCGCTACAACAGAAAAATAAATCTTTTTAATTCCTGTATAGTCTTTGTTTTTTAAAACCTTATACACAAGTCCGTAAAGAAATCCCCCTGCAGCCGCAGTAAGAGTAAGAGGCAGTATATACGCCCCCTCAGGCTTGATAATCGCTCCGAGGCAATCATATAAACCGCAGGTGAGAGCACCAAACAAAGGGCCGAATATAACAGCAGGCAACTTAATAAATACCCCCGAAAAACCTATTCTCATACCTGTGCCGCCGCCCATGGAAACCATGTAGCTGAAATTTCTGATAACAAGACCGATTGCCAGAAAAAGCGCACATTGCACCACAACTCTGGAAGAAACTTTTTTTTGCATAAAAATAACCCCTTTCGTATAAAGCAGGGGCTGATATAGGTGTCTACATCAGCGGATGTAATATTAAATGCGAAAAACCATCGCCGCAGATTGTACTCCCATTCTGCGGTAACCAAGCAAAACTGCTTAACATTTAATACCTGCTCTGATTGTCGTTTGTTACACCTATTATATCACTTATTTCATTTTTTGCAACTGTTTTTTAAAAATTACAAATCCGTCTTTTTTGAGTATCACTCCGTCTCCGAGCACATTTCCTCCGTGACAGAACAAAACATTCTCGCACCTTAAAAACATTGGCTTGCTTTCTTTGTTTACAATCATTTTTACTTTGCTTTTTCCTTTTTCTCTGGTAATGTATAAAACATTTCCGTGAGAATCCACCGAAAAAGTTCCGTTTTTTAAACAAGGGTTGGAATTTTTAATTTCAGAAAATGTCTTGTAAAGCTCAAGGCAGAATTTGTTTTCTTCTCCCCAGTTAAAATATCGTCTGTTAAAAGGGTCTTCAAACCCCTGCATACCTATTTCGTCTCCGTAGTAAATGCACGGACACCCGGGGAGAATAAATAAAAGTGCCACAGAAAGCAGGAGTCTATTAAGAGCAACAGAAAGCTCTTTTTCAGAAAGGGTGTAATATTCCTTTTTCTCCTTTGGCATATCCATAGAACAGTCTGATAAAACATTTATTATTCTGGCTGTGTCGTGGGTGGAAAGAGAGTTCATAAGGCAGTTTACAACCTCTTTTGGATAATTTTCGCATATTGTCATAACAGACCTTGAAAAATCAAAAGAAGAAATGTTTTCCTTTGCATAGTCAATAATAAAATTTCTGAAAGGATAGTTCATCACAGAGTCAAGCTCTCCGTGCGAAAAATATTTCCTCACCTTTCCGTAGGAAAGCTTGTTTGATGCATCTTCCCACACCTCACCTATTAAAACAGCGTCTTCTTTTTCCTCTTTTAAAACCTTTCGGAGCATCGCAATAAACTCGTCGGGCAGCTCGTCTGCAACATCAAGACGAAATCCGTCTGCACCAAGGCGGAGCCAATGGCGTATAACGCTGTCGTCATCTCTTATGATGTAGTCAAGGTAGCTTTTCTCCATCTCTTTTACACAAGGGAGGGTGTCTATGCCCCACCACGATTCGTAGCTATGGGGAAAATCATAAAATGTGTACCAGTTAAAATATGGCGAATCTTTTCCGCTTGTTGCACCGCTTCCAAAGATTTTTTCTTTGTCAAAATATATACTGTTGCTCCCTGTGTGAGAAAACACACCATCTAAAATGATTTTTATGCCGAGAGAATGAGCCGCATCACACAGAGTTTTAAAATCATCTTTCGTGCCGAGCATAGGGTCGGTTTCCTTGTAGTCACAGGTGTCGTATCTGTGGTTTGAATATGCCTTGAAGATTGGATTAAGATATATTACCGAAACACCGAGCGACTTAATATAAGGCAGTTTTTTCTCTATACCTTTGAAATTCCCTCCGTAGAAATCACAGTTTCTCACAATTCCGTTTTCATCAGGGGAGTATTCGGGGCACTCGTCGGTGTTTTTATGAACTGTATATGGCATAAGTTTTTCCGAAAGGTCTGTTTTTCCAAAGGAAAAAAACCTGTCAGGAAAAATCTGATACATAACACTCCCGCCAAAATACTCCGGCACAGAAAAGTCTCTATCATATACGGTTAACTGCCATTTTTTGTCTCCCTCTTTGTAAAAATATTCTTCGCCCTTTTCTGATATTATACAAAAGTGGTAAAAATACAGACCCTTGCCCTCTATTGAAAACTCTGCCGAAAATATCTGATATTTTTCGTTCTCACCCGAGTAATTAAGCTTTATTTCGAGTGACCTTTCTTCGCTTTCTAAAACCATAAGGGCATTGTGGATAAAAATTCCTTTTTCCGCAAACACATTTACTGTGCATTTTTCTCCTGTCTTTATGCACCCGAAAGGTGATTTGCAGGAAGGGTCCCTGCTGTCATAAAAAAATTCCAAAAGCTTTCGTCCTTCCTTACAGATTGCAAAGCTCTCTGTATATTCCGTTATACAATTCGGCTCCGTTTTTCCAGCTTGAGTCATATTTCATAATATTGCTTTTAAGCTTTTCCGTCTTGTCTTTGTCTTTAAAAAAGTCACAGGCTCTCTCTACCGCACCCATCATATCGTCGGCATTTGAAAGCTTGAAGGTAAACCCTCTTCCGTCCAGAGTTTCAATGTTTACAGGGGGAACTGTGTCTACAAGACCGCCTGTTTCGCTGACTATAGGGATAGTACCGTATCGCATGGCAATAAGCTGAGAAAGTCCGCAAGGCTCTGAAAGAGAGGGCATAAGCAAAAAGTCTGCTCCTGCATAAATACGCCTTGCAAGTGCCGAGTCAAAGCCTATGTGCGAATGTACCTTGTCGGGATATATATATGAAAGATAGTTGAAATAATCCTCATATTCTCTGTCTCCTGTACCGAGCACCACGAGTTGTATGTCCATATTGCAAAGCCTGTGTCCTGCCTGTCTTATAAGCTCCATTCCCTTGTGAGCAACAAGCCTTGAAACCACGCCTATAAGGGGGACATCGCTTCTTATGGGCAGATTGCACTCCGTTTGCAATGCCTCTTTGCATTTTTCCTTACCCGAAAGGTCAGACGGTTTAAAATTTTCCTCTATATATTCATCTGTTGCGCTGTTGTAGAGCCGAGTGTCAATTCCATTTACTATTCCGCACATTTTATATCGGTTTTCTTCGATTATTTTTTCCATACCCCTTGCAAAATATGCAAATGACAGCTCGTGACTGTAGGTGTGAGACACGGTGGTAATCTTGTCAGACAGGACCAGAGCACTCTTTAAAGAGTTTATGAGTCCGTCAAAGGTGGCCGCGTTGCGAAAGCTCTCGTCAACACCTAAAACCTCCTGTAAAAACGGTGGGTCTGCCATTCCCTGATATTCAATATTGTGAATGGTAAACACGGTCCTTATGTTTTTGTGCCTTGCGCTGTCTTTATATAGTGCCTTTAAAAGCAGAGGAATAAAGCCTGTCTGCCAGTCGTTGCAATGTATGATATCAGGCACAAAATCTATGTGGTTTATAAATTCCAGAACCGCCTTTGAAAAGTAAGCAAATCTCTCTCCGTCATCACAGTATCCGTATGGATGGGCATTTCTTGAAAAATAGTGCTCGTTGTCAATAAAATACACAGTAAGGTCGTTTCGCTTGTTTTTCCCCACGCCCTTGTTTTTTATTACACACTTAAAAACCCCCACATAAGAGAAACGCCATGCAAGAGGCATGTAAAAGGCTGTGACAAACTCGGGATTGAAATTTCCGTTTTCCTTTATGGATTTGTAATAAGGTATCACAAGAGATACAGTGTTATCCTTGATTTTGGATATTTCCCTTGGAAGTGACTCCATTACATCTCCGAGACCGCCCGATTTTATAAACGGAGCTGCCTCGGAGGCAGCAAAAAGTATATTCATAAAATTCTCTCCTTTTTAAACAGTTTTTCCCTTGCTCACCACCACAGGCACATTTACCGCACCTGATAGAATAACCGACGGTGACACAACCACATTTTTGTCTACAATGGCGTAGGAAAGCTCTGCTCCCGCACAGATTTTTGACCCCTGCATAATAATAGAGTCGGTTACCTTTGCACCCTTTTCTATCACCACATCGCGAAACAAAATAGAGTTTTTTGCTGTTCCGTACACAGAGCATCCGTCTGCCACAAGGCAGGAGTTCAAGGCGCATCCGTCGTTGTAAAAAGACGGCGGTTCGTCTCTGACCTTGGTGTGAATGGGAGCATTTTCATTAAAAATGTCTTTTCTCACTTCTTCGGAAAAAAGCTTGAAATTGTTCTTGAAATAAGCCACAATATTGTGATTTCGCATTACCTGACCCTCAAATTTAAAGGCGTTAATTTTTATTTTGCCCTCGGCAAAGCGGTTTAAAAGATAGTCCTTTTCAAAACTGTAACCGCCCCTTGCCACATAATTTTTTATAATGCCTATAAGTGTTTTTCTCTCCATTATAAACATTCCCATGCCAATAAGAGAATTTTCCTCGGGATGTGCACCGATGGCAAGGTCAGCTGCAAATCCGTCGTCTCCTGTCCTGATAATAAGGTCGCCCGAGTCTTCCTCGTACTCTCTTATGCGGTCATTTACCACCACGGTGACATCTGCTTTTGAATCTATGTGAGAAGACAGAACTTTTTCGTAATTGATGTTGCACACAACCGTTGCATCACACATAAGTACATAATCAGGCTTTGTGGCATTTAAAAAATTTACTGCATTATGGAGTGCTTCGAGATTTCCCCTGTACACATTGGTTATGCCTGTGCCAAAAGGCGGAAGAATATAAAGGTTTGCATTTTTTCGGCTTAAATCCCATGCACCGCCCGAGCCTATATGGTCCATAAGGGACTGGTAATTGTACTTGGTGATAATACCAATCTGGCTTATGTTTGAATTAACCATGTTTGAAAGCACAAAATCTATAAATCGATATCTTCCCCCAAAGGGCACAGATGCCATTGTCCTGTGGGCAGTAAGCTCTCCCATGGACGAATCATAGATGTTTGAAAAAATAATTCCGCACATTTTCATATCATAAGCCCTCCTTTTTTGATTTTCCGTAAGGCAATCTTGTGTTTTTTCCCACAACACATATTTCAGGGGATTTCTTTTCATCATCAGACGAAATTCCCACACCCACATTTTCTCCTATTTCGGAGTTTTCGCCTATGATTGAATACTCCACCACCGCGCCGCTTTTTACACATACATTGGGCATAAGAACACTGTGGTTTACCCTTGCACCCTCTTCTATGGTGCATCCTGTGGATATGACAGAATTTATAACCTCACCTTTTATAGAGCACCCCTCTGCCACAAGAGAGTCTGAAACTTTGGAGCTTTCAGAGAAAAATGTTGCGGGTTTTGCATAGTTTCTTGAATATATTCTGATATCAGAGCCTATCAAGTCTATAGGCATATCGGGATTTATCAAATCCATATTTGCCTCCCACAGACTCTTTATTGTGCCCACGTCCTTCCAGTATCCCTTAAAATTATAGGCAAAGAGCTTTATGCCCTCTGAAAGCATTCTCGGAATGACATTTTTTCCAAAATCGTTTGATGAGGTTTCGTCCTCTTCGTCTTTTATAAGATATGCTTTTAAAATATCCCAGTTAAAAAGGTACACTCCCATAGACGCCTTTGTGCTCTTTGGAAAGGCAGGTTTTTCTTCAAATACATATATGGAATCGTCCTCGCGGGTATTCATTATTCCAAATCTTGATGCCTCTTTCTCTGGTACATCAAGCACCGCTATGGTGCACTCTGCATCTCTTTCCTTGTGAAATTCAAGCATCTTTGAATAATCCGCCTTGTATATGTGGTCTCCCGAGAGAACAAACACATATTTTGGGCTATACATATCCACAAAGCTGATGTTCTGGTATATGGCATTGGCTGTGCCCTTGTACCACTCGGAATTTTCGCTTTTTGCATAAGGCGGAAGTATGTGAACTCCGCCAAAGTTTTTAGAAAGCCCCCAAGGTGCTCCGTTGCCTATATATGCATTAAGCTCCAGAGGCTGATATTGAGTCATAATGCCTACTGTGTCTATGTCTGAATTAACACAGTTTGACAGAGGAAAATCTATAATTCTGTATTTACCGCCAAAAGGGACTGCAGGCTTTGCGGTGCTTTCGGTAAGCACATTCAGCCTGCTTCCCTGACCTCCTGCAAGGAGCATGGCAATACATTCTTTTTGCACTTTATACATTGAAAAACATCTCCTTAATATATGTCGTTAATATAATATTCTCCTCAGGAGTGGTATTTATCACCGTTTGAACCAACAGGAGAGATACAGTGTAATGTCAAAAAATAATATTTTTATTATATTAAATGCCCTGCCGGGCGGGCCTACTTTTGCCCCCACAAAAGTAGCAAAATCCCTCGGGGGAGTTTCGATTCTCCCCCCTAAGAAGGTGAATTGACCGAAGGTCAAGAGAAGCCACCCTGGGGTGCCCCCCTGCAAACGACCAAGGGCTTCGCCCTTGGAACCCCTGCACACCATTAATGTGTACGAAAACATTAAATATTATTGTAGGGGACGATGCCCACATCGTCCCGATTTATATATAACAAGCAAATATGGGCATTTGTCTTACGTATTTTTTTCTTTTTCATAAAATGTCACAGACAATGGCGGAATGGTGATTTCCATACTGTAGTCATATC
>JAZUPR010000069.1:0-3776 GCA_045605285.1 Clostridia bacterium
AGGGCACTCCCTTAAAAAGAGTAACAGTCTTGTCATCCGCACCAAAAAGACCGTACACTGTTGTGTACGGTCTTTTTTCTAATAATTTCATATCATCCTCGATATATCTCTTTTAAGCCTTGCAATAATTCTTTTTTCCAATCTTGATATGTAAGATTGCGATATTCCAAGTAAATCTGCCACTTCTTTTTGGGTTTTGGATATTCCTGTTTTCACTCCAAACCGAAGTTCCATAATTCTCTGTTCTCTTTTGCTAAGTCTCCCAAGAGCTATTTCAAGAAGCTCTTTGTCAACTTCGTTTTCCATATTCTGACATATTATGTCATCGTCTGTGCCTAAAATATCAGATAGTAGAAGCTCGTTTCCGTCCCAGTCAACATTAAGAGGCTCGTCTATGGATATTTCAGTTTTTCTATTGTTATTTTTTCTAAGATACATCAGTATTTCGTTCTCAATACATCTTGATGAGTAGGTAGCCAATTTTATGTTTTTGTCGGGCTTAAAAGTGTTTATAGATTTTATCAGTCCTATAGTGCCAATAGATATTAAATCTTCTACACCCACACCTGTGTTTTCAAATTTTTTTGCAATATATACTACAAGACGGAGATTTCTCTCTATCAATTGCTCCTTGGCGTATTTTGAGCCGTCCTTGAGCTCTAGAATAAATGACTCCTCCTCTTCTTTGGAAAGAGGTGGGGGCAGGGTTGATGGACCATTTATATAATATACCGGCTCTGTATCGCTTAAACTTAAAATAATGTTTTGAATGATTTTTGGTATGGTTGTTAAAGTATTCATCAGGTTCGCTCCTTATTTTAAAAAACATTCCGGACCTGCCAGGGCGTTGTATTCGCCGCTTGCAGACAGAGTGCTGTTTGCTATTGCAATAGTAATGTTGTCACAGATAGGCTCGCTTGAACATATTTTATCAGGCACAAATCCTATAAGCATGCCTGCCTCTGTGCCCAGAGATTTAAATGGAATCAAGCGTAAATCTTGTATATGAGGGGAAATGTTTTCAATGTCTATGTCAGCTATATCGCGAGGTATAATTCCACGCAGTGCATTTTTTTCAACAATAATAACAGGACTTCCTGTTAAAGGTTCTTTCAGCATGTTTCCTGTATCTAGGAGTACATTGAGACTTGCTGCTTTTCCGTTTTTGTATAAAACCATTTTGTGATAATTTCTTGTTGCATGTTTTTGGTAGATGCTGTAGGATAGCTTGATTATCATCCATGTTACTCCTGATGATATTAAAACCGTCTTAAAGCTTGAATCAAAATATATTATTCCGTTGTTAGAAGTAAAAGGACTTTTTGAAAAATATGTAAAAGAAAGGGTGAGGCCTCCACATACTAAAGTAACAAGATAAAATGTGCTTAAAAATCTTATAAAGTTTTTGATGGAATCCTTTTTATAAGTAATGCCGGTCATTACAAGTGATAGAAGAAATTTTGAAAAAAGATTTTCGGCTATCTTGAAATCCGGTAAGAACATAATCACCGAATATATAGCACCCACAGTTGCTGCGATTACTTTTTTGTATGTCTGACAGGTATTTTTTGTAAGCATAGATGTGATTTCCAAAAGAATAAAATTTATGACAAAATTTGTCAGAAACAAAACATCTGCGTATACTATGGTTTTCAAAATCCAATCACCTCTAAAATAAGTATACATTAATGTATAGTAAGAAAAATGTTGCTTTATGCAGAGAGGAAAAAAATTATATAAAATGTGTTTTGGGTATTGCAAAACAAAAAAACTTGTGGTAAAATATACAATATATTATGTCAAAAGCAATGGAGGTGTATATAATGTTGCAGACAGTTTTGACAGTTGTACATGTTATTTTATCAATAATTCTTATTGCCGTTGTATTGTTCCAGTCAGGTAAGTCAGCAGGACTTTCAGGCTCCATAGCAGGTGGCGCAGAAACATTTTTTGGTAAAAACAAAGCAAGAACACTTGACGGAATTCTCGGTAAGCTTACAGCTATAGTAGCTATACTTTTTATCGCTACATCGTTTGTTCTATCTTTGATATTAAAATAAGAATTAAATAAAAATAATAAAAAAACTCAAAACAGATTATCTGTTTTGAGTTTTTTAAATTTAATCAAAGGTTGTATTTAGCTGTAAATACCTTGCTCGTATAGTTTTTTCATTGCGGCAACCACCATATCTTTGTCTTCCTTGTAGGTTACGCCATACCATTTTTCGTTTGTTTCCAGAACCTTTACACTGGCATTTTCTCTTTGAATCATATTGTCCACTACAGTTGGAATGTAAAATTCGTCCTTTAAAGGATTTTTCATATTATTCAAAAATTCTTCAAAATATGTGTTTACATAAGAATATATATCAGGAGTAAATCCCCACATGTTCATAGATACTATTGTGTCGAGTGGAATACCGCTGTTTTTGTCTATGGATGTGCACTCGGTAATTTTCTTTAATATACCGTCTTCTACATCACACACGCCCCTTGCAACAGTTCCGTTTTCTGTAAGAGTGTTTCCAAGAGAGAATCCCACCATACAGGTTTTTTCACCACTTTTTAAGCAGTCACAAATTATCTTGAATGAACTCTGGCCATAGTAGTCGTCAGCATTGATTAAGGCAAAAGGTGATGTAACGGTGTTCTCGGTGCAGTATACTGCATGTCCTGTGCCCCAAGGCTTTGTTCTGTCAGGTGGAGCTGAAAATCCATTCGGCAGATTGTTCATATCCTGGAATACATATTCCACATCAACCATTTTTTCTATTCTTTTCCCGGCCATTTCTCGAAAGTCTTTTTCTATATCTTTTCTTATAATAAATACTGCTTTGTCAAATCCGGCTTTCACAGCATCATATACTGAAAAATCCAAAATAACCTCTCCGTTAGGGCCTATTGGCTCAATTTGTTTTAATCCGCCAAATCTGCTGCCCATACCTGCAGCCATTACAACAAGAGTTGCATCGTTTTTCATGTGATAACCACCTTTCAAGGTATATTTTATATTACTTGAGGTAAATAGTCAACAGTTTTTATTCTGCTCGCCTTTAATATGTCAATAAATTTAATTTTTTTCTTGAAATCTGGCTATGATAATGGTAAAATATACATATCTACTATCTCGTTATGAAAGGATTATGTATAAATGGATAACGATTTTGTTCTTGTAAAGAATTTTATTGAAGATTATATTAATGAAGATATAAAAGATGGCAAGGTTTCAGCAGACGGAATACAAACCCGTATGCCCCCTGAACCAAATGGTTATCTGCACCTTGGACATCTTAAATCCGCGTGTATAAATTTTGGTATTGCAAAAAAATTTGACGGAAAATGCTTTTTGTATTTTGACGATACAAACCCCGGTAAAGAGAGTGATGAGTTTGTACAGGCTATAAAAAATGACCTTCATTGGCTTGGCTTTGATTGGGATAAGGAGTATTTTGCATCCGACCACTATGAAGATTTGTTTGATATAGCAGTCCAGCTTATAAAAGAGGGAAAGGCATTTGTTTGTGACCTTACTGCCGATGAAATGAGAGAGTACAGAGGTACTCTTACAGAGCCGGGAAAAGAGAGCCCCTATAGAAACAGAAGTGTTGAAGAAAATCTTGACCTGTTTATGAGAATGAAAAATGGCGAATTTCCTGAAGGTGCCCGCACTCTCAGAGTAAAAATAGATATGTCATCACCAATTATGTGTATGAGAGACCCTGTAATATACAGAATTATGCACAAAACCCATCACCGCACAGGCGATAAGTGGTGCA
>JAZUPR010000070.1:0-4035 GCA_045605285.1 Clostridia bacterium
GGAAGCAGTGAGGTATTTGACATAGTCCGTTACTATGCATCAGATGTAGAATTACAAAACTGTGGCATAAATGCGGAGAGGTTCAGAGCTGAGGAGCCTTACACTTCTGTATGGGCCTTATATCACAAAATATTAAACGACGGTCTATATCACAAAGAGGCACTTGAGCCTGAATATGCAGAATACGGACACGCAGTTGAGCCATACGGAGTATATGTTCTTTCAAAAAATCGTGTTAAGAAATTAAAGCCTGGAGAGGTATATGTAAACGAGCAATTAATTGCAAGTCTTGACATATCGGGAGTGAGCGAGGAATGTGACATTATTCCTTTCTCCTTTGGTGAGGGCACACCAAAGCTCGGTCAGAAATTTGTATGCGAGCAAAAATCTATGCGACCCGAGAAATACAAAAACGGAATACCATTTAAGTACATTGTACAAGCTCAATATCAGATAACAATGACAGGTGCGGACTATTACATACTGCAGATAATGATACTTAAGGAAGACAATCCATTTATCCGTGGTAAGATATGCCAGATGTCTAAAAAGACGAGATACAAATATCTTGATGAAAACATGGATGTAAAGCACATTTATTTCAAAAGCAATTATCATCTTGCTCAGCTTATAAAAATATGCATTGAGAGATTTTTCAAGGATGTGGAAGAAAAGCACGAGCCTACACCATTTATTGAGACAGACAGTCAGCAAAACATAATTGAGTGCATCAGACAGAACAGTTACTACAACGACGACGCAACAATTGATTTAGACCTCACCTTATTTGCCGAAATAAAAAAGAAAGAGTCAGAGGTTGAGCTTATGAAAAAAGAGCAGATGCAAAAGTTTGTGGAGCTTGCAAAGGCAAACAATGCCTGCAGGTTTCGTTCCTCAGACGGCTCAAGTGCTCAATATTCAAAAAACGGAAGATTTCTTTTCAAGTCTGCGGGGGTGGTTGAATGATTACATTAAGACCATACCAGGAAAATGCAGTAAACCATGCGGTTGCTATGTTATTTGAAAGAGGTAACTCCCTTATTGTAGCCGGCACAGGTGCAGGCAAAACAATTATGATGGCAGCAGTTATAAACAAATATAGCAAAGGGTTTAAGGCTGAAAATGGCAGGATGCCTCATGTATTAGTCCTGGTACACAGGACGGAGATACACGACCAAAATCACAGTAAATTTTCTCTTGTATGCCCGGACATTGCAACAAGCGAAATTACTGCCTTAAGAAAAAGTCTCAAAGGTAATGTTCATTTTGGAATGGTGCAGACTGTATCGGGATTACTTAACGAGTTTGAAAAGGCAAACAGTTATTTTGACTTAATAGTAATTGACGAGGCACACCATTCGCCTGCACCCACATACGAAGAGATAATAAACCGAAACAGTATAGGAAAACCAAAAGCGGCACTGCTTGGTGTTACTGCAACACCGAACAGGAAAGACAAGCTTCCTCTTATACATTTATTTGATAACTTTTATCAGATTACAACAAAGTTTTTGATTGAAAATCATTATCTTGTAAGACCGACATTTATAGATTTATCTCCTGCCTTTAAGACAACAAAGGAAACGGAGAAAGGGCATCTTTCAAAGCACATAAAGGATGATATTGAGGGCAGGGCGATAATAAGCAAGTTATGTGATGATTATCTTGAAAACAAAGAAAGAGGTAAAAGCATTATCTTTGCTCCCTCTCACGAATTTTGCAAGATTATTTTTGATGTTCTTCGTGAAAAAGGCAGAAACCCTGCATACATATCGGGAACTCTGGATGATGAAGCACGAAGAGAAGAAATAACAAAATTTGAAAAGGGCGACTGCGACGAGCTTATAAATGTTGACATTTGCACAGAGGGATATGATTTTCCAAATTTGCGAAATCTTATAGATTTTGATACAAACGGTTCTCACGGACAATGGGTACAAAAGGTAGGTAGGGTTCTTCGTACTGCTCCCGGGAAAACAGGATGCACAGTTATAGACTTTGGCGGCAATGTGGATTTATACCCCGACGGAGTTGAAACTGATGTCAATCTTGAGGGAGCAGTGAAGAAAGCCAAAGGAGAGCATCTGACCGACAATGATTTCTTTGAGGTAAAAGAGAAAAAGGAAAAAGAGGAAAGATGCACAAGCGAGATTGCAGGGCAATTTGATGAAAAAATTACTCCGTATCATTTGCCAAAAGGTTTTGATACTGTTGGTGACATTGATTTCGGAACTGTATTTGTAGCCTGTGGCAAGAAAAACGACTGCATAATCGTGCAAAAGGACAATTTATACAATCTATATATCGGCAACAAAACAAAGCTTAAACTTGATATTCAAGGTGATTTTGACAGATGTATGAAGAAAGCTATTGACATTATGGGAGAAATGGAAATCGAGCAAAAACCCATAAGCAATATGCAGATAAAGTTACTTGCACCCGAATATCCCACATCAGCGCTTGACTGGAACGGAGCAAACTGCTGCATTTGTTGGAAGACCTGGAAAAGCACCATACAAGGGGGTTGATATTGTGGAGTCTATTGGAACAGTATGCAAGGTAGACAAAGACAAAGCCTACATAATAGCCATGGTTAATCCCTATATTATGGACCGTCAGAAGATAGAAAAATGCAGAGTTCAATTTGATGATGGCCGACACATATCAGCTGAGCAGAGAAAAAAGATTTATGCGACGATAGCTGATATATGCGAGTACACAGGAAACGAGCCTCAATATGAAAAAGAGCTGCAGAAATATTTCTACATAGAGCGAACAGGGTATGATTATTTTAGTCTTTCTGATTGCACAATGACGGTAGCAACGGAGTTTATATCGCATTTAATAGATTTTTGCTTTGAAAACAACATAGGCACCAGAGACACATTATTAAACAGGACTTGTGACATAAGCAGGTATTTATATTCGTGTCTTGCAAACAGAAAGTGTGCTATATGCAACAAAAAGGCAGAGATACATCATTGTGAAGGCTCTCGTGTGGGAATGGGATTTAACCGAAACAAAATTGACAACCTGGGAAGATATGCGATTGCATTATGCAGAAAGTGTCATCATCGGTCACACGAAACAGATGAGAAAGCATTTCTTGACAAGCATCACATATACGGAATCAAGCTCGACAAATATTTAATAGATAAACTTGGATTATAAAGGAGAGATGAAAGGTGAGCAAATGGATACATGGGTTAAATTAAGTCGAAAGATTACCGACTGGGAGTGGTATACGGACAGTGTTGTTATGCGTGTGTTTGTTCACCTTTTAATTATTGCCAATTGGCAACCAAAAAAATGGAAAGGTGAAACGATTGATGTAGGGGAAGCAGTTATAGGAAGAAAAGCACTTGCTGAGGCATTAGAATTATCAGAACAGCAAGTGAGGACTGCTCTTGATAAATTGGAAAGTTCAAAGACAATAAGCAGAAGAGCAACCAACAAATATACTATTGTAAAGGTGCTTAAATACTGCACTTATCAAGGGTCAGATATTGAAGAGCAACCAACAAATAACCAACAAATAACCAACAATCAACCAACAAATAACCAACAAATAACCACACCTAAAGAATTAAAGACATTAAGAAGTCAAGAAGATAAGAATGATATTAGTAGTTGTTATGACGCGCGTATAAAAAAAATAATTCAACTATACGAACAGAATATCGGGGTGCTGTCCCCTGTAGCAGTTGACGAGCTGAAAGATATTCTGTCAACACATACACCAGAATTAGTTGAACTTGCCATATCTGAAGCGGTAAAGGCAAATGCACGCAGTATTAAATATATACGAGGTGTATTGCGTAATTGGGATAATGCAGGAGTGAAAACTGTCGACGCTGCACAACTTGCCATAGTTGAGCACAACAGGACCGTTGCCGAACGGAAAACACCTAATAATTCAAGGAATACATTTACAGATTATAGTAACGATTACGATATCGAAAGAGAAATAATGAAAAAAAGATTAGGGGGAATGACTTATTAACAAGGTAATTTTATTAGGGAGATTAACAAAGG
>JAZUPR010000071.1:0-8181 GCA_045605285.1 Clostridia bacterium
GACCAAGGGCACACCCTTGGAACCAAAAACAAAGAAGGCATTTGCGATTACGCAAATGCCTACCATAATTATTCATCATTCATTATTAATTATTAATTAAAAACCACTTCGCACCTGTATATCGGCTGACCTTTTTCGGAAAATAAGGTTTCATATTCTGTCATTATGTTTCCCTCAAAAGAACTGGCGTGTAAATCCAGAGTAATGTTTTTCATCATCAGCCCATAAGCTGAAAATGAATTGAGAGAAAATTCAAATAGCTTTGTGTTGTCAGTTTTAAAATGAACTTCACCATTTGGTATAAGAATTTCTTTGTATATATTCAAAAAATTCTCGTGGGTAAGTCGTCTTTTTGCCTGACGGGATTTTTTCCATGGGTCGCAAAAGTTTATGTATATTCTCTCCACCTTGTTTTTAAGGTCAATTTCTGACAGGGTAGATGCATCTCCTGCTATAAAACGCACATTTTTTATGTCTGCATCTTTTATCTTTTCAGATGCCAGAACCAGCACGTCAAGATTTTTTTCTATAGCGATGTAGTTTATATGGGGATTTCTTTCGGACAATTCCCTCATAAACTTGCCTTTTCCGCAGCCTATCTCAATGTGGAGCGGATTGTCATTTTTAAATATATTTTTACCGATATCTCCTGAGAGCTCGTTTATATCAGAAATAAAAATATCGCTGCAGGCGGATAATCTGTCTTCGCGATGTTTTTTTCTTCTCATTCGCATAATGTGGTTTCTCCTTTTTATAAAGTGCCTATAAGATATTTTATTATAAACAAGTTAAAAAATCAATAGTTCATATAAAAACAGGCACAAACAAAAAAAGTTTGTGCCTGTTTTTTATATTATTCTTTTTCAAAAGCGTCTTTTGTAAGACCGCAGATTGGGCAAACCCAGCTTTCAGGAACATCTTCCCAGGCTGTTCCGGGTGCAACACCGTTATCGGGGTCGCCAACTTCAGGGTCGTATACATATCCGCAAGGGCACACATATTTATCCATAACCAATTCTCCTTTCA
This sequence comes from Clostridia bacterium, assembly GCA_045605285.1. Taxonomy (GTDB): domain Bacteria; phylum Bacillota; class Clostridia; order UMGS1810; family UMGS1810; genus RGIG4708. Next base: position 1,027 of record JAZUPR010000071.1, read on the forward strand.
GTAATTATTTATTATAATATTCATATTATGAGATATTATTCTTTATTGATTCTATATAATAGTAGTACACATTAGCACTTCTAATGGGTTCCAAGGGCGGAGCCCTTGGTCGTTTGCAGGGGTTAGGGGAGAATCGAAACTCCCCGAAGGGTTTTTGCTACTTTTGTCCCTACAAAAGTAGGGAATGGTTTTATTCATCATTCATTATTCACTATTTTACTCGCAACATATCCAATTGCTATACCTAGTATTATTCCGCCAATTATGTCTGTGGGGTAGTGCACATAGAGATATAATCTTGAAAATGCTATAAGACAAGCCAGTATATATGCAGGGATTGTCCATTTCTTGTAAAATCTTCGTGTAATCTCTGCCCACAGGAAAGAACAGGTCGTGTGACCCGATGGGAATGAAAAATCTGTCGGCGCACTTATAAGCAACGCCACATTTTTTACATCAAATGGTCTCACTCTTGCAAAGAGATTTTTGAGTGTGATGTTGCAAAGTATAAGACATAGGGTGAGACCTATGGCAAGTGCTATTCCGTATTTTCTGGTTTTTTTGAAAAACAGACATACAACACCCAGCACCACAAAGGAAATGGCATAATCACCAATGTGGGTAATGAGCTTGAAAAACACGTCGAAAAACGGGTTCGCAATATATTCTCTTATAAAATCAAGTATGGCAAAGTCAAAAGTTTCTATCATAACACCAGTCCTACAGGGCAATGGTCGCTGCCCATAATTTCATTATAAATTGTTGCAGATTTTATAGAGTCTGACAAATTGTCAGATACCACAAAATAATCAATTCTCCATCCTGCATTTTTCTCGCGTGCATTAAATCTGTATGACCACCAGGAGTATGCATCTTTTAAATCAGGATACAACTTTCTGAAAGTGTCGGTAAAGCCTGCACCTAAAAGAAGAGTAAACTTTTCTCTTTCTTCGTCGGAAAATCCGGGGTTCTGGTGATTTGTTTTTGGATTCTTAAGGTCGATTTCCTCGTGAGCAACATTAAGGTCTCCGCAGTAAACCACGCTCTTTTTTTCCTTTAAAGATGAGAGATAGTTTCTCATGTCATTTTCAAAATCCATTCTGTAGCTTAGCCTTTTAAGCTCTGGCTGAGCGTTTGGTACATAGCAGTTTACAAGGAAAAAATCTTCAAATTCCAGAGTTATAACTCTTCCCTCGTCGTTGTATTTTCCGTCTATTCCATATACTACATTAAGAGGCTCTTTTTTGGAGAAAACAGCTGTGCCTGAATATCCCTTTTTTTCCGCACAGCTAAGGTATGTGTGATATCCCTCTGGATAAAATGGCATCTGGTCCTCCTGCAGTTTTGTCTCCTGAATACAGAATACATCTGCATCAATTTCTTTGAAAAATTGTTCAAACCCCTTTTGCATACAAGCACGGAGTCCGTTTACATTCCAAGATATAAATTTCATATTTACCTCTTTTCTTCCTGTATGGAATTGATTTTTGTAAGCTCATCCATAAATAGCTCAAAGCATATCCCGTCTTCCCATTCGAGACCAAGTTCAAAGGATTTTTCAGTAGCTTTTTTTGTAAATTCTGTTGCAAATAAAGCACAGGATTCTATGTCAAATCCGTTTACAAACATAGCGCAGATAATGGAGGAAAACAAATCTCCTGTTCCTGTGTAATATGTTTTTGTAAGGGGAGTTGTATAGATGTTTCCCTCTCCTGTGCCTGTATATACGTAGTTTGACACAGTATTGTCTGTCTTTATTCCTGTGAGAATAATGTTTTTTGCACCCATATCGTAGATTTTTTTGCATATATCAAGGGCTGTATCCATTGATATATTTTCTGATGTATAGGGAGTATCACTAAGCACACAAGCTTCTGTTATGTTCGGTGTAACCACATCTGCATAAGAAACAAGTTTTTTCATTTCAATGCACATTTTTTCTGTGTATGTGGTATAGATTTTTCCGTCGTCGCCCATCACAGGGTCAATGATAACCTTTGTGTCAGTTCCTTTAAAATCGGCAATAAAATTTTCCACCAGTTCAATCTGCTCGTCTGAACCGAGAAATCCCGAGTATATGCCGTCAAACTGAAGATTTTGCTTTTTCCACATTGTTGAAAACTTTTTCATTCCGTTGGTGTAGTCCTCAAAATAGTAGTCCTTGTAGCCTGTGTGATTTGATAAAAGCGCTGTAGGAAGAACACAGCATTGTGCTCCCATTGCGGCAATAACCGGCAGAGCAACTGTAAGAGAACATCTGCTTGAGCCTGACAGGTCATTTATCGCAGCCACTTTTTTTAAACTTTTCATATTATCAATCCTTATGCTAGTTTATCATTTGTAAAAATTCTTCTTCGCTAATTACAGGTATGTTGAGCTCTTTTGCCTTGGTAAGTTTGCTTCCTGCAGACTCGCCTGCGAGTACATAGCTGGTCTTTTTGGAAACAGAGCCGGCTGCTTTTCCACCGTTTTTTTCAATCAGCTCTGTCGCTTCTTTTCTGTCAAGGTTAGGGAGAGTTCCTGTAACCACAATTGTCAGACCTTGAAGTTTTGTTGAAGAGTCCTCTTCTTTAATATGTTTTGTGTTGACTCCTGCATCTTTTAGCCTTTTAACAAGTTCTTTTGTCTGCTCCTGAGAGAAGAAATCAACCACACTCTCTGCCATTATAGCACCTATATCGTCAATAAGAGACAACTCCTCAATTGTTATATCAAAGAGTTTGTCTATATCTTTTACATTTTTTGCAATCAGCTTTGCGGCACCAAGACCAATGTGTCTTATGCCAAGTGCAAATATAAGCTTTGCTAGGTCGTTTGATTTTGATTTTTCGATGGCGTTTATAAGGTTGTCTGCACTTTTTTCGCCAAGCTTGTCAAGGCTTTTAATTTCATTGGCATCCAGATAGTATAAATCTGCACTGCTTTTTATAAGCCCTTCGCCAAGAAGCTTTGATATAACAGACGGACCCATGCCCTCTATGTCCATTGCATCTCTTGATACAAAATGTATAAGATTTCTTTCTATCTGAGCACTGCAGTCCGAGCCTGTGCATCTGTATGCTGCCTCGCCCTCTTCTCTTACCACCTTTGCACCGCATACAGGACAGTTTTCGGGCATTACAAACTCTATTTCGCTTCCGTCTCTGTCCTCTTTTACAACAGACAGAATTTCAGGGATTATATCTCCCGCTTTTTGAACTATTACGTTGTCGCCGATTTTGACATCTTTTGCCCTTATGTTGTCAAGGTTGTGCAGTGTTGCATAAGAAACCATTGACCCTGCAAGATTTACAGTTTCAAGCTCTGCTCTCGGTGTCAGCACACCTGTTCTGCCTACTTGTATAATAATGTCTTTGATTTTTGTTTTCTTTTTCTCTGCGGGTTATTTATATGCAATTGCCCATTTTGGAGTTTTGGCAGTAGAGCCTAAAAGCTCTCTTTGCTCTAAATTGTTTATCTTTATTACTGCACCGTCTATGTCGTAGTACAGGGATGACCTGTTTTCGCCGATTTTTTCAATTTCTGAAAACGCTTCTTCTGCTGTTGCAAAAGCTTTGTCGTTGGATATTACTTTAAATCCTGCTTTTCGGAGGAATTCAAGTCCCTCAAGGTGAGTGGAAAAGTCAATCCCCTCAACCTTTTGGATGTTAAACACAAATATGTCAAGCCCTCTTTTTGCCGCTACAGACGAGTCAAGCTGACGAAGAGACCCTGCCGCCGCATTTCTAGGGTTTGCAAAGGTAGAAAGACCCTGTTCTTCTCTGTCGCTGTTTAGCCTTGCAAAAGACTCCTTGCTCATAAACACCTCGCCGCGAACTTCAAGGTATGGCACAGATACATTTAGCTTTAACGGAATACTCATAATGGTTTTAAGGTTGTTTGTCACATCCTCACCCTTAAATCCGTCACCGCGTGTAGAACCTCTTACAAAGAGAGAGTCTCTGTATTCAAGTGACACAGACAGACCGTCTATTTTGTGCTCAACCACATACTCACCGGAAAGTCCATGCTTTTGAAGCTCTGTTCTTACTCGTGAGTCAAAATCCATAATCTCATCTTTTGAAAAAGCATCAGAAAGGCTTTGCATCTGCACATCGTGGATAACAGTTTCAAAAGAATCAAGAATTTTCCCGCCAATCTTCTGCGATGGTGAATCCTCTGTTACAAGCTCGGGATTTTTTTCTTCAAATTCAAGAAGCTCGCGCATGAGCTTGTCATATTCTTCGTCGGTAATTTCGGGGTTGTCAAGAACATAATATCGATGGCTGTGATATGAAATTTTTTCTTTCAGTTCCTCATACTTTTTGTTCATATTTCCTCCTGAAATACACACTCTCCGTCGTCAAAGAAAATCTTTTCGCGGTTTATTCTTATATTTTTAAACTTCGCTCCTGTGAAATTTTCTATGGATGATAAAACCAGTTCAGGTTTTAAGTTTGACACATTTCCAGCATCAATATGCATTTTTACTCCGTACATGGAGTCGGATGGGGAAGCTTCTTCAAATCCGCGTATAAAGTCTTTTATGTTGACTTCTTTCATACCCCTTTTTGACTTTTTCTCTATAATAACGCTTGGGGCGTTTTTGTAATTTGCCAGATTTATCTCTTTGTCTGAGTCAAAATATGCAGTGTATATCGCACTTGTAATGTTAAACAAGGGTTTTAAGTCTTCCGCTTTCTTTACTGATATGACTTCTATACCCATAGGGCAGTTTTTGTTTATTGCATCTTTTATATATTCTTCGGGAAGATTTTCTGTAAACTCAATGTCTAAAACATCGCAGGAACTGGTAGTGCCTACTGACAATGGCAGGCCGATTGTCATAATCGTGTGCGGGTTAAATCCGTTTGAGTATTTGAGTGGCAGGTATGCACGTACAAAAACTCTGTTTATGGCACGGAGAAAATCCAGATGGGAAATGTATTTTACCTCGTCACCCTGCCTGTATGTTATTCTGTATTTACTCATAGCACACACCACCTTTGTAGCAGTTTGCTCCGCAGGCAGAGCATTTTTGTCTGCAGTTTGGAGTAACGACTGCTTTTTCTGCTTTCTTTGCCTCGGATATGAGAAAATCTTTTCTCACTCCCACATCTATCATATCCCAGGGAAGAATTTCGTCAAAACTTCTCTCTCTGGTATAAAACGCCATGTCGAGACCGCATTCTTTAAATGCTTCTTCCCATTTTTCCATAGAGAAGAACTGGCTCCAACCGTCAAAACGAACACCCTTTTTGTGAGCAACTTCAAGAACCTTTGAGAGTCTTCTGTCTCCTCGTGCAAATACGCCCTCGAGCACACTTATGGGTGCTTCGTGGTAGTTGTATTTTACCCTTTTGTCGTCCATACATTCTTTGAGAGCTATCTGTTTTTCCCTGAGTTCTTCCATTGTGTTCTGTCTTGCCCATTGGAAAGGTGTAAACGCCTTTGGTACAAAGGAAGACACAGATGTGGTAACGCGAAGCCCCGGAGAACGCTTTTCCTTTGGCACGGAGAAATACTGCCTTACCACTTTTTTGGAAAGGTCGGCAATTCCGCACACATCCTCTACGGTTTCAAAAGGCAGTCCCATCATAAAATACAATTTTATGCTTGAATATCCGCCCTCAAAAGCCATTTTGGCACTGTTCATAAGGTCATCTTCGGTAATTCCTTTGTTTATTACATCTCTCATTCTCTGTGTACCCGCCTCAGGTGCAAAGGTGAGAGAGCTTTTTCTTACTTTGTTTACCTTGTTCATAAGGTCCATTGAAAAAGAGTCGAGTCTGAGCGACGGAAGCGACAGGCTTACCTTTTTAGATTCCGTCATATCAAGTAGCTTTTGCGAAAATTCGGGTAGCTGTGTGTAGTCGCTTGTGCTTAAGGAAGAAAGGCTTATTTCGTTGTAGCCTGTGTTGTCTATAAGCTTTCCTGCACAGTCAAGGAGAGTTTTTGGAGTTTTTTCTCTTACAGGGCGGTATATCATACCCGCCTGACAAAATCTGCATCCTCTTATGCATCCGCGAAACACCTCGAGCATAATTCGGTCGTGAACTATCTCTACAAATGGAACTATAATCCTGTCGGGGTAGTACACATTGTCAAGGTCTTCTATGACGCGTTTTTTAACTGTCTTTGGCACTTCGTCGTTAATAGGGACGATGCTCTTTACAGTTCCGTCGTCGTTGTAGTCTATATCATAAAATGATGGTACATAGATGCCGTCAATTTTTGACACCATTTTAAGAAACTCTTCTCTTGGGAGATTTTTTTCTTTCCATTCCCTGTAGCAATCCATGCACTCGTTTATCATTTCTTCGCCCTCGCCAAGCTGAAAGAAATCGGCAAAAGGTGCAAGGGCCTCGGCGCTGTATGCACATGGTCCACCCATTACAACAAATGGGTCTCCCTCTTTTCTGTCTTTCTGATACAGAGGGATGTTTCCCATGTCAAGCATATTTATAATGTTTGAATAGCACATCTCATACTGGAGGGTAAATCCCACAAAGTCAAATTCACTTATAGGGTCCATGGACTCAAGAGCAAAGAGAGGAATTTCCTCTTTTCTCATTTCGTCTTCCATATCCACCCAGGGTGCAAACACTCTTTCGCACCAGGTGTCCTCTCTTTCGTTGAGAAGATGATAGAGTATTTTCATTCCAAGGTGTGACATTCCTATTTCATAAGTGTCAGCAAAGCAGAATGCAAAACGGATTTTTACATCCTTTGCATTTTTGTGAACACTGTTAAATTCGTTTCCTATATATCTTGCGGGTTTCTCCACAAGAGGAAGTATGTTTTCTATTCTCTTTTTTAACATATTATCCTCCGTAAATTTAATGAATGATGAATAGTGAATAATGAATAATTGATGTAGGAATTTGCATCGCAAATGCCTTCTTTGTTTTTGGGTTCCAAGGGTTTACCCTTGGTCGTTTGCAGGGGCACGCACCCCAGGGTGGCTTGTCCTGACCTTCGGTCAATTCAACTCCGGGAGAATCGAAAGTCCCCGAAGAGTTTTTGCTACTTTTGTCTCTACAAAAGTAGGAAAGAATAATTAAATCTATACATAACCATTATACTATAAAATTTTATAATTTTCAACACAATCCATAAGAGTTAAACAAGGATTTTTTTTAACCTCTTTTAATATGTCTTTCTGTGGCAGTATAT
>JAZUPR010000072.1:0-6257 GCA_045605285.1 Clostridia bacterium
AACATGGCAGACTTTAGCACCGGCCTTTGATGCTGAAAGCGTTGCAATACCTGTGTATGAGAAAAGATTGAGAACTGAAATTTCTCTGCCTGCATTTGAAATTTTGTCATAAATGTAATCCCAGTTTACAGCCTGTTCGGGAAAAAGTCCTGTATGCTTGAAACCTGTGGGGCGGACATTGAACACAAGGTCCTTATAGCTGATATTCCACATATCAGGAATATTGGAAAAATATTCCCAATTACCTCCGCCGGAGGTGCTCCTGTGGTAAAAAGCATCTGTATTATTCCAGATATCCTTGTCACTTTCTTCCTGCCAGATTGCCTGCGGGTCGGGTCGGCGGAGAATAACATCTCCCCATCTTTCTATCTTTTCTCCGTGTGCCGCATCTATAAGGCTATAGTCTTTCCAATCTGATGAATATAACATAATCTATAATCCTTTCCGTTTAAATCAGAAAGAGGAATTTCTCTTTTGAATTCTGATGTCACTGCCAAAAAAATAGTGAATAGAAAAATCTCCTATAATTCTTGACGAAACTCTTTCGCTATATGTCTTTGCAATATCCTTTACTGTAAGATTGGTGCTGATAAGAGTTTTCTTATTATTTAAAAGTCTGGAATTTATTACATCAAAAAGTACAGAGCAGGTATATGATGTAACAAATTCTGTACCCAAGTCGTCAATAATGAGAAGATCGCAATCATATATGGCGTTATATGCTCCGTCATACTCTTCCCTATCAATCTTGCCGAATTTATAATCCTCTAAAAACTGGAACATCTTATGGCTTGTCTGATATATAACGCTATGCCCTTTTGACAAAAGCTCATTTGCAATACAGTTTGCAAGAAATGTTTTCCCAAGACCTGATGTGCCATTGAAGAAAAGATTTCCTCCGACGGTTTCAAAATTCTCACAAAATCTTCTGCATTCTGTGAGAATGGATTTCATATTGTCACGAGGAGATATGCCGAATTTTTCTGACTTTTCGGCGGAGTAATAGTCAAGTCTGAAATTATCAAAGGTATCATTTTGTATATCACAAGAAAAGTTGCCCACGCTCTTTGCATTATCAATCATATATTTTCGAAGTTTATCGCGATAGCAAGAGCAAAGGCTATCTCCTATTCTTCCTGTGTCCTTACAAAGAGGGCACTCATAAGGAAGTGGTGTGTAGTCAGGAAAATTTGCTCTTTTTAAAAGCTCTCTTCTCTCTGAAAGAAGTTCTTCCCTTTTCTCATTCATTATAACTATGGCTTCATCGGGAGTTATGCCCTCGTTGATTACGCGGGTGGCACATCTTAGTGCGATAAGAGAAATCTCATTATCAATCTTTTTTATTTCGGGAATTGCCAGATAGAGACCTTCCATATACTCGCGTTCGTGGTCATCCCTTATCTTATTTAATTTCTGATACTGTTTTTCAACATAAGAATTCATATTAACATCGGACATAAAATCACCTCTTATTTTTCAGACATTCTCTTGCGCATCATTTCGCTTTCAATGTCATAACCGTCCATATTATAATCGCGGAAAGAGTTTTTCTTTTGCGGTTTTTCGGCTGACCCAGAACGATAGTCGCCTGAAATATTATTTCTGATAACCGTATCCATATATTTAAACGCAATTTTACCAGTGTTCATAACGGTTATTTCATAAGCCTCTTTGATAAGCTCATCGGAAACCTTGAGTTCATTTACCCAGGATTTCAAAAGCTTGAGTTCTGATTCGGTAAAATCTCTTCCTGTAATTTTAAGCATTGATTTATATTTTTTTTCAAATTCATTTTCTTTATTTTTCTGGCGTATAAAAGCAGAAGCCTTTGCCACGGTGTTTATATCGTTATCAGACCAGGCAAGACCGACTTTTTCAATATATCTCATATTGCTTTTGCCAATGGATATGCAATACTCTAAAAGAGAAAAAATTACTTCGGGCGGGAATTTTAAATAATCATAGAACATATATATTATGTTCATATCATTTGTATTTAATGTTTTATTAAGAAGCTGTGCTGACAAGGTAAAAAGCTGTTTTATTTTTTCATTTCCCTGCATAGCAGTAAGCAGGTCGGAACGGGAATATGTAGCTGCGCCTGTATCTATGGAAGCATTTTCTGCATCATCGCTTTTTATAATTTCTGTCCTGTCCTGACCCTTAGTTTCAAAGGTGTCATAAAGGACTATATCATAATCATTTTTTTCATTTTTTGAAAACTTTAATACACCAACGCTATCCCAATACTTAAGAGCACTTATAACGTCGGACTGAATCATATTTAAAAGACTTGCTATTTTTGAAATAGACATAGGGGAATCCCCATTTGCAAGTCGGAGGCAATACAAATAGACCTTTACAAAAGACCCGTTTGCATCACACATAAATCTATCAACAAAATCGTTGCTGACAGTAAAATTATCACTATATTTTAAAACATTTAAAACAGCCAAAATACCACCTCATATTCTAACTTAAATAGGCTTTATCGCACATTCTTTTGATTTTTATGTATACTCGGAAATATTATATCATAAAACATCAAAAATAGTAAAGGTATTTTGAAAAAAAATAGGGATTTATGTAATAAAAATTTTGGAAAGCAAAAAAACCAATAAATTTGATTGATGTTAAGCATGAAAAAAGCCTTCCCCTTGGTAGGGGAAGGTGGCAAAACCATATGTTTTGATGGATGAGGTGGAGAATAACGATTGCCTTGCAATCTACACCTCACCACCGTCTGCGACGGAGCCTCTCCTCAAGGAGAAGCCTCAATAATGTTTTTATGCTGAAATATTTTCTTTAAGTTTTTCTAAAATTTTCTTTTCCCTGCGGCAAATCTGCACCTGTGAAACATTTAAAACTCCTGCAATTTCTTTTTGGGTCTTTTCTTCAAAAAAACGCATATATACAAAATCTCGCTCCTCTTTATCAAGCTTTGAAATTGCAATTTTTAAATTTAAAAATTCATCTGTTTTATCTCTTACCGTCAAATCATCACTCAATACATCACAAAGGCGGGTATCTCCATCTTCAGTTATGGGACTGTCAAGGCAAAATACTGATTTAGATGACTCTGTTGCCATAAGGATTGTTTCACGGTTTAAATTAAGCATTGCGCAAAGCTCGGAAACAGTAGGCTCGGAGCCTGTATTTTTTATTGTTTTTTCTCTGATATCAGATATTTTTGCCGAGATTTCTTTGAGGTTTCGGCTGACCTTTATGAGACCGTCGTCTCTTAAAAATCTTTGTATTTCACCCATTATGTAAGGTACTGCATAGGTGGAAAACTTTGTTCCGTAATTAAAATCAAAACGGTCAATAGCCTTTATAAAACCAATGCATCCAATCTGGAAAATATCTTCTATATCATGGCCTCTATCCCCAAATCTTTTTGCAATGCTCCATATAAGTCCCGAATTGTTTTTTAAAAGAGCTTCTTTTGCAGTTTCGCTGCCTCGCTTTGAAAGTCTTACTAAAGTTTGATTTTCCATAAGCACATCCTACAATCTATTTTTACCGATTTTTCTTTTCATAATCACCTTAGTGCCCACACCCACTATGGATTCAACATCAACAGAATCCATAAATGTCTCCATAACTGTAAAACCCATTCCCGAGCGCTCCATATCCGGATTGGTTGTAAACATTGGCTCGCGGGCTTTTTCTACGTTTTCTATGCCCTTGCCATAGTCCTTTACAACTATGGTGACATCTTCATCTGCGCAGTAGCACTCAAGATAAATATTGCCCCTCTTTTCGCTATAACCATGGACAATAGAATTGGTTACTGCTTCACTTACAGCAGTTCTTATATCAGACAATTCTTCGATAGTCGGGTCAAGGGGTGAGACAAAAGCTGCCACAATCATTCTGGCAAAGCTCTCATTTTCTGATTTACTTACGAATTCTGCCTTTAGTTCATTTACATACTTAGCTTTTAACAAATTGTTCATTATGAGCACCTCATCCTATAAATTTTTTTGACATATATGTTTCATCTTCGTACACATTCATTATTCGTGGGATTCCTGACATGGAAAGAATTTTATTTATGCTATGATTATTACATATAATTGCCACATCTCCGCCATGGCTTTTTACAAGCTTATACCTACCTATAATAACTCCTATGCCTGAAGAGTCCATAAAGTTAAGCTCGGAAAAATCGAAGACGAGATTTTTTATTCGTCCACGTATAATACGGGTATCTGTTTCACTCCTGATTTTTTGTGCACTATGATGGTCCAGCTCACCTGTTATTTTGGCAACCAGACAATCTATTCCCTTTGTATAAAAAGAAACCTGCAAGAATATCAACTCCTTTCTGGAATTAATATTCTTGCAGGTTTTATATTTTCCCTTTGACGGGAAATGGCTTAATTTGTAATATGTGAAGAAACCATCTCTACACATTTTTTCCTAAGGTCTCCCACAAGGTACAAGGAGCCGAATACGCAGACCACATCGCCTTTTGCATCATTTGCGGCAAGAGACAGGGCATTTTCACAATCTATCACATATTGAGCCTTGGGGAAATATTTTTTTACACATTCATATATCGACTCTGCATCGGTCTGTCTTATTGACGGAACAGATGTGACAATTATATCATCTGCAATACAAGATATCTTTCTGATACTTTCGTCATAATCTTTTTCATTGAGCATAGCAAAGACAAAAATTTTTCGCTTAGGATTTAAGGCGGAGTTTACACAATTTAAAAATGCATCTATCCCATGGCTGTTGTGAGCGCCATCGAGAACAAAAAAGTGTCCGTTTCCCGACAGAATTTCAAATCGGCATTTCCACAATGTCTCAGACAAGCCTTTTTTTACATCATCCAAAGAAACATGGAAGGAATCTTTTATATAATTTACAAGAGAAACAGCAAGACAAGCGTTTTTTGCCTGATGCTGCCCAACAAGTGAAGTATGATAGTTATTTCCCATATATGAAAAATCTGTGCCTGATATAGAGCATTTTACATTCTCTGCTTTATCTGTTACAAAAAGAGGGGATTTCTGTTCGGATGCAACATTTTCTATAACAGGCAGGGCATCTTTGTCTATATCATTATATACAAAAACAGGAACACCTTTTTTTATTATACCTGCCTTTTCAAAGGCAATTTTTTCGATAGTATCTCCAAGAATGGCGGTATGGTCAAGACCTATGGATGTTATGGCACAGGCAAGAGGATTTTTTACCACATTTGTAGCGTCAAATCTTCCGCCAAGTCCTGTCTCAAGAATGACAATATCGCAATTTTTGTGGAGAAAATACAAAAATCCCATAGCAGTTATAAATTCAAACTCAATGGGACGAAAATTTTCTAAACTATCACAGGCATCTTTTACTTTATTTGTATATTCAACGAGGTCAGCCGCATCTATAGGTTCACCGTTTATCTGAATTCTTTCATTGAAAAATTCAATATAAGGTGAGGTATACAACCCCACCTTATACTTTTTAGACAAAATATTGCATGTCATAGCACTTACTGACCCTTTTCCGTTGGTGCCTGCTATATGGACAACCTTTAGTTTGTCCTGTGGATTGCCAAGCGCCTCGCAGAGTCTTCGTGCATTGGACAAGCCGGCTTTTTTTCCAAACTTTTTCAATGAATGAATATATTCAATACATTCATTTTCTGTACGCAGCAAGTTTTATCACCTATTTCAATTTTTCAATGCTCTCTATTACTTTTTCAAGCATTTCTTTATACTTAAGTCCTTTTTCTCTTTCTTCGTCAACAACCTTCTGAGGTGCTTTTGCAACAAATCCGGCGTTATTTAATTTACCCTCAACTCGTTTTATTTCACTCTCTAGGCGTTTCTTTTCATCGCTAAGACGGGAAAGTTCTTTTTCCTTATCAACAAGTTCGTCAAGAGGAATAAAGAGCTCTGCTCCCTCTACAACTGCGGTAACAGCATTTTCATCTATACCTGCTTTATCTGACTGAATGATAGTTTCTGAAGCACTTGCAAGTTTTTCAAAGAAAATCTCTGTACCTGAGAAAACATCTTTATCTGAAGAAACGATGATTACTTTTGCTTTTTTACTTGGAACAACGTTCATCTGTGTTCTTAAGTTTCTGATTTCTTTTATGGCATTCATAACGATGTTCATTTTCTTTTCGTCTGCATCAAAGCAAAGCTCTTCTTTATACTCAGGCCATTTTGAAATCATGATGCTCTCTTCTCCTGTAGGGAGATAGCTAAAGATTTCTTCTGTGATAAACGGCATAAACG
>JAZUPR010000073.1:0-6284 GCA_045605285.1 Clostridia bacterium
TTGTTTATAATCAAAAATATTATAAATCACAAATTTATAGCAGTGCATTAAAATATATCAAATTTAACCGTAGGGAATGGCGGTTTCCGACATTCCGACAGCGGTGCATCGTAAACGCTGCACCCTACAATTATATTTTAATATTCTGCGGGTTGTCGAGGACGCCAACCCCTACGATGTGAACATGTAATGATTTGTCGTAGGGGACGGCACTTGTTGACGTCCCGTTTTGCGGGTTGTCGGAAACCGCCAACCCCTACAATGCGGACATGTAATAAAAAGTAGGCCCGCCCGGCAGAGCTAGCATGCTTTCATTTCAAGGCGTATCTTGTCCGCAATCATAGCTATAAACTCTGAATTGGTAGGCTTACCCTTGCTTGACACAATGGTGTAGCCGAAAAAGTCGTTTAACACATCAGGATTGCCCCTGTCCCATGCAACCTCAATAGCGTGTCTTATGGCACGTTCTACTCTTGACGGAGTGGTATTGTAGTGCTTGGCAACTGTGGGATATAAAATCTTTGTAATAGAGTTTATAGCGTCCATATCTTCTATAACCATTCCTATAGCATCTCTTATGTACTGATAGCCTTTTATGTGTGCAGGTACACCGAGCTGCTGAATATACATTGTAATGTTTGTTTCAACATCCTTTACCTTTGCATCAAAGGTTGATGTCTTTCCTTGTCTCTCGGTAGTAATATCCATTATACGGTCTCTTATAACCGATAGCTCAAAAGGCTTTATAAGGTAATAATACGCTCCGTGGTTCATAGCAGAGTTTATAATGCTCTCGTGAGCCGAGGGAGAAAAGACAATAGATTTTGGTTTTTTGGAAAGAATGTTATTGTTATTAATCTTGCTAAGGACTGCCAGTCCGTCAAGATAAGGTAATATAACATTTATAAGCAAAACATCCGGTCTGTGCTCGAGAACATTTTCATAAGCACTCTTTCCGTCAGTTGAAATGCTGACTACTTCAAATATTTCACATTCCTCGAGAAAACTTTTCAAATTGAAACAAAATTCCTTGTTGTCGTCCGCTATTGCAATTCTTATTTTTCTTTTCATAATTTTTCCTCCTAAAAAAACATTTTTTTAAATTTAACAACAAAATAATTATAAACCCTGGAAAATCTCTTTCAACAAGTTTCATAAAATATCTCATTATGTCGCAACAATATTGCATTATGTACTATTTTTCTACAAAAATATGTATATATTTAATAAAATTGACATCATTTTTTTCTGACTTCAATCTGAACTTCAATTTATTTTGTCTACAAAATAATTAAATAATTTCCATAAAATTATCGGTTATGTAAATCTGAATTTATGAAAAAAAGTCTTGTTTTTTTACATTATTTTTTTGAAAATTCCCCTGCCCTGTTGATAAAATTTTTATGTACAACCCCCTAAAATAGTGTGTTTCATCCACATATCCACATTTTTATCCACAATTTTGGTGTGGATTTTTTGTAAGATTTTTGAGTTATCCACATGATTTTTTAGGTTTACATAATATTTTTGAAACATCAAAAATGTAACCGTATTTTTTTATTGAATAAATACAGATTATACTGCATAAAACTTTTTGCCAAAATCCTTGAAACACCCTATATTACTGGGTTTTAGGGGGTTTTTGTGAATTTTAATTCCTGATTTTTAAAAAATTATTCAGAGAGAAATTTTTAATAAAAAAATTTTGATTTTTTTCAAAAAACCTCTTGACAAATGTGGATTGATGGTATATAATACAGCAAAGGTCAAAGAAAGTCAAAGTCAAAAATAATTGATTAATGTCAGATTATAGGAGTGAAATCCCATGAAGATAAGCGATACTATAGAAAATTTCATACGCGAGATGTTTGAAGATGGCAGTTCTGTGGAGCTTAAGAGAAATGAACTTGCACAGTATTTTAACTGTGTGCCCTCTCAGATAAACTATGTTATATCGACACGCTTTACCACAGAGAGAGGCTATATAGTAGAAAGCAGGCGCGGAGGAGGCGGACATATTAAAATCACCCGCCTGAATCTTGGCAGAAACGAACAGATAATGCACATTATAAAAAACATTGGCGACAGCGTGGATGTAATGACCGTTGAGGGAATTGTAAACACTCTTTATATAAACGACATTATGTCTGCAGATGAGGCAAAGCTCATTCTTACCGCCTGCTCCAACAACGCCTTGTCCGTTGTGGTTGACGGTCAGGATAAAAACAGAATAAGAGCAAATATATTTAAAAATCTTTTGTTATTGTTTGTATAAAGGAGGGTATAATTATGTTGTGTTCACATTGCAATAAAAAGGAAGCAAATTTTCATTACAAGCAAATTGAAAATGGAGTGGCGAGAGAGCTTTTTCTTTGCTCCGACTGTGCCAGAGAGCTTGGATATATGTCAGAAAGCTTTGGTTTTGAAAATATTTTAAGCGACTTTCTGTCATTCCCTGTTCACAAGGCAGTAAACAGTATTAAAAAGGCTTGTCCCTCCTGCAATACTTCCTATGACGAGTTTAAAAAGACAGGACTTTTGGGTTGCGACAAGTGCTACGAATCCTTTGAAGACATCGACTCCATTCTATCCCGCATTCAGCCATCTGTAACCCACAAGGGTAAAATTGCAGGGGCAAAAGGCGAAATGATGTCAAAGAAAAACGAGCTCAAAGAACTTAAAGAAAAACTTTCTAAAGCTATTATGGACGAAAGATACGAAGAGGCTATTGTTCTTCGTGACAGAATAAAAGAAATGGAAAGTGAGGGCGGTATAAATGGCTAAATGGTATAAAGACACAGGAATGCAAAGCGACATTGTGCTAAGTACCCGTGTACGCCTTGCCCGAAACTTAAAAGGAATCCCCTTTCCCATAAAAGCAACAAAAGAAAGTGCATTATCTGTTATAGATATGGTTGAAAAAGCACTGCAAGAGCTTAATATGGGCTTTTCAAAAAAAGACATATCCACCCTTTCACAAAAAGAACTTCAGATGCTCGTTGAAGAAAGGGTTATCAGTCCGAAACTTTCCAAAACCAAGCTTCCCTGCGCAGTATTTGTCAGCGAAGACGACTCTGTCAGCATAATGGTAAACGAAGAAGACCACCTTCGCATGCAGGCTATATTTGCAGGACAGGAAACAGAAAAAGCCTATAACATCATAAGCAGAATAGACGAATTTTTAGCAGACAGGCTCGACTACGCCATCCACGAAAAATACGGATATCTCACCTCATGCCCGACGAATGTCGGCACAGGTATGAGGGTTTCATATATGATGCATCTTCCTGCCATAGCAACCACAGGAATTGCAGAAAGCCTTTTTTCATCCATAGGAAAACTCGGTGTAACCGTGAGGGGAATGTACGGCGAGGGCACAAAAGCAGGCGGATATATTTTTCAGATTTCCAATCAGACAACTCTTGGAAACAGTGAAGAAGAGATTATGAGTAATTTATCCAAGGTGGCAGAGAGCATAATTTCAAAAGAAAGAGAGCTTCGCACACGCACACTTAAGGACAAGGGAATTGTCATTACCGACCAGATAATGCGCTCTTACGGAATACTTAAAAATGCCCGTATTATGCAGAGCAAGGAAATGATGACTCTCATATCCAATATAAGACTTGGAATATTTGGCGGAACAATTACCGATATCGACTCAAAACTAATTAACACAATAATGATAGAAACATCTCCCGCGCACCTTATGAGCGAGACTGTTACCACACCTATTGACAGAGATATAGAAAGAGCAAGAATAATAAGAAATATGTTGAAGGAGGAATCTCTATGAACACAAGATTTGATGAAAACTCAAAATCCGTACTCCGTTGTGCAGAAGAAATTTCAAGAGAACTGGGCTTTAACTATGTTGGCTCAGAGCAGATACTGGCAGGAATTCTCCGTGCAGGAGACTCCAATGCAGCAAAAGCCTTAGAGAATCAGGGCATTACCTATGATGCGGTTGAAGAAAAAATCCTAGAATACACCTCCCCGTCAGGCGAGACAAACAGCGACGGAACTCTACCCATAACCCCAAGATGCAAGACAATACTTGAACTGAGCTATACCGAGGCAAGAAGAAGCGGCGGAGAACTCATTGCTCCTGAGCACATGTTTATGGCGATACTGCGCGAGGGAAGAAGCATTGCCGCAAGGATAATAACCACCCTTGGCTTTGATGTGAACAAATTCTTGTCAGAGCTTAGCGGTGCAGATAACGCTCCAAAGAGCAAAGAGACTTCCTCAAAAGGCGAAAACAAAAATCTCTCTCCATTTGGCACAGACCTTACCGCCCTTGCAAGAGATGGAAAATTTGACCCGATTATCGGCAGAGACAAGGAAATATCAAGAGTAATTCAGATACTTTCACGTCGTACAAAAAACAACCCCTGCCTTATAGGTGAACCGGGCGTGGGAAAAACCGCAGTGGCAGAGGGCTTGGCTCAGAAAATTGCATCAGGTGCAATCCCTGAAATATTAAAAAACAAAAAAATATTTTCTCTCGACCTTTCCTCAATGGTTGCAGGAACAAAATACCGAGGCGAGTTTGAAGAAAGGCTTAAAAAAGCCCTTGACGAAATCAAAAAAGACGGCAACACCATCATATTCATAGACGAGGTGCACACCCTTATAGGTGCAGGAAGTGCCGAGGGTGCTATGGATGCCGCAAATATATTAAAACCTCTGCTTGCAAGAGGGGAAATCCAGTTAATCGGTGCTACAACCCTTGACGAATACAGAAAGCATATAGAAAAAGATGCGGCACTTGAGAGAAGATTTCAGCCAATTTCCGTGGGAGAGCCTACCTGTGACGAGACGGTAGAAATTCTTCGCGGTATAAGGCCAAAATACGAAGAGCACCACAAGGTAACCATTACAGACGAAGCTCTTTCTGCTGCATCAAATCTTTCCGCGCGCTATATTACCGACAGATTTCTCCCTGACAAGGCAATAGACCTTATAGACGAGGCGGCATCAAAAATACGCCTTGAAGCCTTTACCACACCCCCTGATATAAAGGAAATTGAAGACAAACTCTCTGAAATTACCAAGTCAAAAAAAGAGGCTATTGAAAATCAGGATTTTGAAACCGCAGCAAAGCTCCGTGATGAAGAAAGCAAGATAGCGGCATCACTTAAGGAGAAAAAAGAAAGTTGGAAAAACACCAATTCTCCGTCAGAGCTTATCGTGGGAGAAGAAGAAATATGCGATGTAATAACCGACTGGACAGGCATACCTGTAAAAAAACTTGCCGACGAAGAGCAGGAAAGACTTAAAAATATGGAGCAGATTCTCCATAAGAGAGTAGTCGGTCAGAACGAGGCTGTTGATGCGGTTTCACGCGCTATAAGACGAGGCAGAGTGGGACTTAAAGACCCAAAAAGACCTACAGGCTCCTTTATGTTCTTAGGACCTACTGGTGTTGGTAAAACCGAGCTTTGCAAGGCTCTTGCCGAGGCAGTTTTCGGTGATGAAAATGCAGTTATCCGCATAGATATGAGCGAATATATGGAAAAACACACCGTTTCAAGGCTTGTAGGCTCTCCTCCGGGATATGTAGGCTACGACGAGGGCGGTCAGCTCACAGAAAAGGTTCGCAGAAAGCCATACTCTGTAGTGCTCTTTGACGAGATAGAAAAGGCTCACCCCGATGTATTCAACATTTTGTTGCAGATACTCGAAGACGGTATTTTAACCGATTCTCAGGGAAGAAGAGTTGACTTTAAAAACACCGTCATCATTATGACAAGCAACGTGGGTGCAAGACTCATTACCCAGAAATCAAAATCTCTGGGATTTGGCACAGGTGCAGACTCTTCAGACTCCGACTACAACAAGATAAAAAATGATGTACTGGAAGAACTCAAAAAAATGTTCCGTCCCGAGCTTATCAACCGAATTGACGAAACCATAGTTTTCAGAAAGCTTACAGAAGAGGAAATTGAAAAAATCGCAGAGATTATGCTCTCAGGCATAAAGGACCGCATGAAAGGTCTGGGATATGAAATAAGCTTTACCAAAGGAGCCATTGAGCACCTTTCAAAAGCAGGTTTTGACGATGTGTACGGAGCAAGACCTTTAAGACGAGTTATTCAGTCACAGGTAGAAGACCTGTTTGCTGACAAGCTTTTAAATAACGAGCTTAAAACTCCTCAGATTGAGGTAGATTGCGAAGATGAAAGACTTGTTATAAAATAAATTATTTCAATTCATAACTTAAGATAATTTATTATATTTATTTTAAGCCCTGCCGGGCAGGCCTGCTTTTGTAGGGACAA
>JAZUPR010000074.1:0-2095 GCA_045605285.1 Clostridia bacterium
CTTTCTTTAATGAGCGACGGTGATAAAGTAAATGTTATAAGAGATGGGGAAATTACTGCGGTGTATTCCTTAAAAGAAGTCCTTTCTGTTACCCTTCGCGGAGCAAACGGATGGGTTAATGAGCTTGTCATAAAGGACGGAAGTGCCTGTGTTTCAAAGGCAAATTGTCCTGACAAAATCTGTGCACAGCACAGACCTGTCAGAAAGTCTGGCGAGACCATTGTGTGTCTTCCTCACAAGCTTGTGATAGAGATTGAGTAAGTATTTTAAAAATTTGGCGGTGCAGATGATGAAAAAAGATACAAGAAAGCTGGTTTTACTTTCAATATTTGTAGCATCATCTATGATTTTGTCTTATGTTGAGAGCACTCTCCCGCCACTCTTTCCGCAAATACCGGGAATAAAAATAGGCCTTGCAAACATTGTGGTGCTCCTTACCTTGTATCTTTTTTCGTGGAAAGAGGCTCTTTTGGTGTCTCTTGTAAGAGTCTTTGCCATGACACTTGTTTTTGGCAATTTTATCTCATTTATATACAGCCTTTCGGGTGCAGTGGTAAGTCTTCTTGTTATGTCACTCTCAAAAAACACAAAGATATTTTCATCTCTTGGGGTCAGCATATCCGGTGCTCTTTTTCACAATGCAGCACAGGTGGCAGTTGCCGCTGTTTTGCTTGATACCGCCGAGATTGGATATTATATGATAGTTCTTGGAATAACAGGTGCTATAGCAGGTGTGCTTACAGGAATTTTAGCGGAGATTCTTTTGAACCGTATAAAAGCATAATCGTAGGGGCAATTCACGAATTGCCCGCGGGACATTCATGAATGTCCCCTACAATGTTTATGCAATATAGAATTTTTGTAGGGGAGGGTCTCTGTGCCCTCCTGATTGGTTTTAATATCTTCTCGGGAGGGGATGGAACCCCTCCCCTACAAAAGTAGGGATATCAAGAAACAAAATTAATAATATAACGAATTAAATTCTATGCGGAACGATGTGGGCATCGTTCCCTACAACAAACAGACATACATTGTATGCAAAGAGTGAGAAACTATGAAAAAACTTTTATCTGTAATTTTAATAATATCTTTTGCTCTTTTTTTCACTTCCTGCGAAAAAGCAAAAGAAAAATACACAGACTATTCCTTTGATTATTTCGACACCGTTACCACAATTACAGGATATGAAAAAAGAAAAGAAGATTTTGACCTTGTATGTGGTGAAATAAAAGACCTTTTGGGAGAATATCACAGACTTTATGACATATATAATTTTTACGAGGGGGTAAACAACCTCTATTCTGTAAATGCTCTCTATGACGGGGAGCACAGGGCGGTTCAGGTTGACAAAAAAATTACAGACCTTGTTTTGTACGGAAAAGAAATGCACTCCTTTACACAGGGCAGAGTGAACATTGCCATGGGAAGTGTTTTGAAAATATGGCACAAATATCGCACAGAGGGAACAGAAAATCCTGAAAAAGCGACTCTTCCGCCAAAAGACGAGCTGTACAAGGCTTCAAAGCACACGGATATTGACAAGGTGATTGTTGATGAAAAGGCATCGACGGTTTTCCTGTCAGACAAAGACATGTTTCTTGATGTAGGAGCGGTGGCAAAAGGCTATGCCACGGAAAAAATTGCCAAGCATTTTGAAGACAAAGGCATCACAGGATATATAATAAATGTGGGCGGAAATGTGAGATGCATAGGAAATCAGCCATCCGGAAAACCGTGGACAGTAGGGGTGGAAAGACCTGACGGAAAGGGAGAAATTATTAAAAAATATTCTCTTTCAGATAAAGCTCTTGTCACAAGCGGAAGTTATCAGAGATTTTATGAGGTGGACGGAAAAAGATATCATCACATCATAAACCCAAAAACTCTTATGCCTGAAGATATTTTTTCTTCGGTGTCGGTGGTGTGCTCTGATGCAGGACTTTCTGATGTTTTATCCACAGCTCTTTTTCAATTGTCTTACGACGAGGGGTGTGCTCTTTTGAAAAAAATCCCCGATTCAAAGGCGTTCTGGATTTTGCCTGACGGAAAGATGATGGAGTATTAATGAATAGTGAATAATGAATAATTATGATAG
>JAZUPR010000075.1:0-3928 GCA_045605285.1 Clostridia bacterium
CTTTGCTACAGCTTTCAGCTAGTCGACGAAATACCCTCTGATAGCTTTGATGTCCCTTTGGATGCCATTGTTTCTGAAAAACAAGTAATTATATTGTAGGGGACCGCACTTGTTGACGTTCCGCTTTGCGGGTTGTCCGAAACCGACACCCCCTACAATATTGACTGGCATTAGAGCACAAACTAATGTTGTGTACGGGTTCCAAGGGTGAAACCCTTGGTCGTTTGCAGGGGGGCACCCCAGGGTGGCTTCTCTTGACCTTCGGTCAATTCACCTTCTTAGGGGGGAGAATCGAAACTCCCCCGAGGGTTTTTGCTACTTTTGTCCCTACAAAAGTAGGGATATTTAAAAGTAAAAAACTATTAATATTTTAAAACAAAACGGATTTATCCGATTCTAAGAATATTTATAATTTAAAAAGGAGATATAAATATGAACGAAAAAGCATTGTTTTCTTTAAGCTACGGTCTTTTTGTTGCATCTGCAAAATATGGAGAAAAAGATAACGCCTGTATCATCAACACAGCCATGCAGGTTACAAACCAGCCTAATCAGATAAGCATAGCAATAAACAAAAACAACTACACCACAGAGCTTATTAAAAAATCAGGCAAATTAAATCTTTCTGTTCTTTCACAGAAAGCACCCTTTTCAATCTTTGAAAGATTTGGATTTCAGTGCGGAAAAGATGTTGATAAATTTGAAAACTACAAATATGTAAAACGCGCAGAAAATGATATTTTCTATATAACCGAAGAGACAAACGCTTATTTTTCCTGCACAGTAGTTAAAGAAGTTGACCTTGGCACACACATTCTCTATATTGCATCGGTAGATGAGGCAGAGGTTCTTTCTGACATTCCGTCTATGACCTACGAATACTACTTTGCAAATGTAAAACCCAAAAAAGAAGCCCCAAAGAGTGAGGGCAGAGTGTGGGTTTGCAAAATCTGCGGATTTTCTTATGACGAGTCGATAGAAAAGGTTAAATTTGAAGACCTTCCTGAAGATTGGGTTTGCCCGCTTTGCAAACATCCAAAATCAGACTTTGAATTGGCATAAATTTTAACCAAGGAGCTTACTTATGAAATTTTTAATTGCATCAGATATACATGGTTCAGAATTTTTCTGCGAAAAGCTTATAGCTGCATTTCTCTGTGAAAAGGCAGATAAAATGCTTCTTCTTGGAGACATTTTGTATCACGGACCGAGAAATGATTTGCCCACAGGCTACAACCCCAAGGGCGTTATAAAGCTTTTAAACGAGTTTAAAGATAAAATTATATGCGTAAGAGGTAACTGCGATGCAGAGGTGGACGCTATGGTGCTCGACTTTCCCATTATGGACGAAGTCCGCACTATCTCTGATGATAAATGCTTTATCTGTGCCACCCACGGACATCACAGAGAAGAATATCATTCACTTGCAAAAGGCAGAATTCTTCTTTGCGGACACACACATATCCCTGCCTGTGACAAGGGAGAAGATTTCCTTTATCTTAACCCCGGCTCTGTGTCTATACCCAAGGAAAATTCCGAAAACGGATATATGACCTACGAGAACGGAGTGTTTGTCTGGAAAAATCTTGATATGAAAGAATATATGAGATATGAAGTATAAAAAAATCCATCAGCTTTTGCTGATGGATTTTTTTATTGATTAGAAAAGTCTACAGGCTCGTATTCCTGAAGCTTTGCAAGAAAACCTTTATTGTATAGAGCCTCTTGAATTTCTTCAAGAGTGGCTACATCTTCTGCACTTATGGTGTGATAGTGAAAATCTGATGTGATATTTTTTAATCCCGATGATTTTCCCGATTTCATATTTTTAATATAGTTTTGCACATCGCGCCTTGATTTTATGTTCATAGATGCTTTTATCACTCCGTATACCTTGTGATACACAAATACATCGTCTATCTTTCCGCCAAGGTCTACAAAGAGATTTAACTCCTCTTCCACCTGCTCGTCGCTGTGGCACACCTTGAACACGCGTGTAATGCGATTGTCCTTTTGCAGGACATAGCCTTTGTGAACAGAGATAATGTTTTCTCCGTTTGCACGAAGAATGGCAATATCCTGTACCACCACCTGTCTGCTGACGGAAAATTTTTCTGCGATATATGCTCCGTTTACAGGCTCTGCCTCGTTTTTTAAAAGCTCCAGTATGGCTTGTCTTCGTTCGTTTCCCTTCATAAAATCACCCTTTTGAAACCACGTGAAGATTTTTAAGCGATATATCAAGAATAGGTGCAGAGTGTGTCAGAGCACCGCTTGATATGTAGTCTACACCGAGAGTTGTGAGCCTTTTTATGTTTTCCTTTGTCACATTTCCCGAAACCTCTATTTCAGCTTTTCCGCCTATAATCTCTATTGATTTTTTTAGCATCTCGTCGTTCATGTTGTCAAGCATTATGATGTCTGCACCTGCATCTACTGCCTCTTTTACCATTTCAAGAGTCTCTACCTCTACCTCGATTTTTCTTACAAACGGTGCATATTCTTTTGCAAGAGCTACAGCTTTTGTCACACTTCCTGCGGCGCCTATGTGATTGTCCTTTAAGAGTACACCGTCAGACAGGTTGTAACGGTGATTTTTTCCGCCGCCTACAGTAACAGAATATTTTTCAAAAATTCTGTTGTTCGGAGTGGTTTTTCTTGTGTCTAAAAGTGTGGTCTTTGTGCCTTTTAAAAGATCTGCAACACTTCTTGTGTATGTGGCTATACCGCTCATTCTCTGCATGTAGTTAAGAGCAGTTCTTTCTCCGCAAAGTATTGTTTTTATGTCGCCTTTGATTTTTGCAAGGAGCTGACCGTTTTTAACTTCGTCTCCGTCAGATGCAAAAGCAGTAAATTCCACGCTGTCGTCAATAAGGGTAAACACCCTTTCAAAAACCTGCATACCGCAGATGATACCGTCTTCTTTGCATATAAGGTCGGCTTCGCCGATTTTTCCTTCCGACATAACAGAGTTTGCAGATACGTCCTCGCTGGTTATGTCTTCTCTAAGCGCTGAAAGGATAAGGGGGTCTACATTTAATTTTAAAGTGGCATTGTCAAACATTGGTAAATTCTCCTTCTATAATTTTTTTCGCTATTTTTTTATTTTCGGTTTCATATTTTTTTCTGTCTTCATATTCGGCAAGAGAAATAATTTCTTCTGATGTGGTTTTTTCATTTTGCATGGCACTTATGTCTTTTGCGGCCCTTTTTGCAAACACCAGACTTTCAAGAAGTGAGTTACTTGCAAGTCTGTTTTTTCCGTGAACTCCGTTGCAGGCGGTTTCGCCTATGGCATATAGGTTTTCCATAGATGTTCTTCCGCTGTAATCTATCTTTATTCCGCCCATAAAATAGTGCTGGGCAGGGACTACAGGAATCCATTCTTTTGTCACATCATAGCCTTTTTCCTTGCAGTATGATGCAATATTGGGGAAATGGCTTTCTATCTCGTCTTTAGGGATGGGCGTCATATCTTCCCAGACAAACAAAGTTCCATCTTTCTCCATCTGCTCATATATTTTTTTTGTTAGAATATCTCTTGGCTGGAGCTCATTTGTAAATCTTTCTCCGTTTTTGTCACGAAGCACAGCACCCTCTCCTCTTACGGATTCAGAAATGAGAAAACTTTTCTCGTCCTCTGAATAAAAGGTTGTAGGGTGGATTTGCACATAAGTTGCATCTTTCAGTTCTATGTTGTGTTTTTTTGCTATGGCAAGGGCATCGCCTGTTAAGTGCGGATAGTTGGTAGAGTGAGAAAACAATCCTCCTACTCCGCCTGTGGCAAGGACTGTATGGTTTGCAAAGATTGTGTATGGGGTGTCGTTTTTGTCATACACAACTGCACCGATGCATTTTCCGTCTTTTTCTATAATATCTGCCAGAGTGGTGTGTTCAACGATTTCTATGTTTTCTCTTTTTTGCACCT
>JAZUPR010000076.1:0-2768 GCA_045605285.1 Clostridia bacterium
TGAAGTCCATTTGGATCAACACAGTGCCAGTAGTTTGCAGTATGGAAGTGTCCGAGAGCGTATTTATAGCTATGGAGTGCCATTTTTGGATTACCCGTAGTACCCGATGTAAAGTACATAAGCATATCATCATCGCCACATGGAGAATCTTCGCCTCTTTCAAACACAGGAGAAAATCTCTCTATCTCTTCGTCAAAATCGTGCCAGCCATCTTTTTTGCCGCCAACAATAATCTTATGCTCGAGTCCGTCATAATTTACCGAACCAAGCTCAGCCTGATTTGCAATATCACCAAGTGCGCTGCAGAGTATTGCCTTAACACCTGCGGCTTTATAGCGGTATTCATAGTCGTGAGACTGCAAAAGATTTGTAGCAGGAATTGCTATTGCACCGATTTTATGTAGAGCGATAAGAGCAATCCAGAACTGATAATTTCTGCGAAGAACAAGCATTACCTTGTCACCTTTTTTGATACCAAGGGACATAAAGTAATTTGCACATTTATTTGACTCCCTTTTGATATCGCTAAACTTAAAAGTTCTCTCATTTGCATTATTGTCAAGATGAACCATAGCAACTTTTTCAGGGTCTTTATCTGCAATAGCATCTATAACATCAAAAGCAAAGTTAAATTTATCTTCATTTTTAAAGTTAATGGAAACCAATGCTCCGTTTTCATTTTCAACATTATCAATGAATTTCTGGAACACTCTCTCGTTTTTATGACGAGGTTTAAAGTGACTCTTTTTAATAGTCTCCATAACAGAAGCTGTGGAGTCTTCTGCACCATGAAGAACTATTGCATAGAACACACAATCCTCTCCACCAATAGCCACCATACCGTGTGGAGCTGAACTATCATAGTAGATAGAGTCTCCTGCAGAGAGAATTTCTATATGGCTGCCAATCTGAATCTTCATTGTACCACTGACAATAATATCACATTCCTGTCCGGCGTGAGAAGCAAGTTCTATGTCTTTTCTCTCAAGTTCGCTGTCATAAACACTTCGAACAAGAAGCGGTTCTGACACCCTGTTTTTAAACTTGGATGCAAGACCATAGTATATCATTCCATTGGCTTTTTGAATTTCAACACCCTGTCCGTTTCTTGTAAGAGTATATGATTTAAGATTAGGGCTTTTACCCTCAATGATATCGGTAACATTTACCTTAAAAGCAAGGGCGCATCTGTAAATAAATGCAAAACTTAAGTCATGCTCTCCCGCCTCACAGGCAGCATATTCTTCTCTGGTAACACCAGTAAGTTTTGCCATTGTTTCTTTTGATATACCCTCAATATGTCTTAATTCTTTAATTCTGGCAGCAACCTCGCTGATTTTTAAATCAAGACCTGTCATCTGTCCTTCCATTGCCAAATTCTCCTTTGCAATTTCAATGATTTGCTTTAGAAACTTTTTAAATAAAAAAAAGCCCCAAAGATAACTTTATCTTTGAGACGAGTATTCTATACCCGCGGTACCACTCAAATTGCATCATTGTCACCAATGACACCACTTCAGACTCTAACAAGCCCTATGCACTAACGCAGCAGTCTCGAAAGGGTTCTACTTGCCAAAAGGCTTTCTTCCCTTCAACTCGGGAGCTACAAACTTCTGATTTTAGCAAATATGACTCGCACCAACCGTCATTTCTCTCTATTGCCTCTGTCAGAGCCCTCTCCGTCAAAGTTTTTATCAAAAGAATTATATCATAGCAAAAACCAAATGTCAATACTATTTATTATTAAAATATGCACATTCAGACTAAAGAGTCTGAATGTGCATATAAGGTTTACATATTATAGCCAAGGTCAAACGCTTTTAAGTTTACATCTAGGAATTTTTCGGGAACTGTTGCTTTGATAGTCTCTATCCAATCTTCATAAGGTATTTCGCTGGTCTTTGCAAGAACACCGATAAGAACTACATTAACAGCCTTGATATTGCCTGCTTCCAATGCAGACTTTGCTGCATCAACAGAAATAAGAGAAACTTTTTCACTCATTTTTTTGGCTATATCCTCAGGATATGAAGCTGCACCTGTTATAACAGGCATAGGATTGATTTCCTGTGTATTAACTATTATTTTTCCGCCGTCTTTTAAAAATGGCATTGCTCTGTAGGCTTCGAGCATTTCAAAAGCAAGAATAACATCTGCCTCGCCTTTGTCAATAACAGGAGAATACACCTTGTCTCCGTATTTTACATAGGTAACAACACTTCCGCCTCTCTGACTCATTCCGTGAACTTCAGAAACCTTTACATCATAACCCTTACTGATTACAACATTTCCAAGAATTCTGCTTGCAAGGAGAGTTCCCTGACCACCGACGCCAACTATCATAATATTTTTTGTCATATCAGTTTTCCTCCTTTTCTATTGCATCAAACGGACACACATTTATACAAAGTCCACATCCATTACACTGGTTAAGGTCAATTTTGACGCCGTCACCGTCTGCAGAAATTGCAGGACATCCAAGCTTCATACACATTTTACATTTTTTGCACTTATCTGTGATTTTGCAGTGACCTGTATATTTAACAGATTTTAAGAGTGCGCAAGGTCTCTGAGCAATAATAACCGATGGCTCATCTCTATCTGTTTCCTCTTTGACAACTTTTTCAAAATTCTTAAGGTCAAACGGGTCTGCGACAACAACGTGTTCAACACCCACAGCCTTACAAAGAGTGATAAGATTTACCTGCTTGGTTTCTTCTCCTCTTATGGTATAGCCTGTAGTTGGGTTATCCTGATGTCCTGTCATA
>JAZUPR010000077.1:0-28728 GCA_045605285.1 Clostridia bacterium
GACAGACTTGATGCAGTACTTAAAGACGACAAAGAGATAAGAAAAATAATAATCTCAGAGCTTAAGGAAATATCCAAAAAATATGGAGTGAACCGCAGAACAGAGATTATATACGAGGTGGACGAGGAAGTAAATCTTGAACCCGAGATTGACGACTACAACCTTAAAATAATATTCACAAGAGACAATTATCTCAAAAAAATATCACATGTATCTATGCGTTCAAGCGGTGAGCAAAAGCTTAAAGACGGTGATGAAATAATCTGCGAATACGATTCTACAAACAAGACCGACCTTCTTCTGTTTAGTGACAGATGCAACTGCTATAAAGTAAAAACCTATGATATAGCACAGTGCAAGGCAAGCGAATGGGGTCAGTACATTCCAAACATATGCGATATGGAAAGCGGAGAAAAAATATTATTTGTACTGCCTACCTCAAACTACGTGGGCGACCTGTTCTTTATGTTTGAAAACGGAAAAGCAGCCAAAGTTAGTCTTAAATCCTACGAAACAAAGAATAACCGAAAAAAACTTATAAATGCATATACAGACAAGTTGAATCTAGTATGTATAAAATATCTCCCTCAGGACGAAGACCTTGTTGTATACAGCTCACTTGACAAGATACTTATATTTAACTCATCTGTTATGCAGACCAAAACAACTAAAAATACTCAGGGTGTGTCTGTAATGAATATGAAAAAGAAAAGCACAATCGCCAAGGTGGAACTCCTTAAAGATGTGCAGTTTTCAAATCCTGATTATTACAGAGCAAAAAACATCCCTGCTACAGGATATTATCTTAAGGATGATGATAATCCAAACGAACAATTGAGCTTGTTTTAACAAAACAAACGGGACGATGTGGGCATCGTCCCCTACAAAAAAAGCAGAAACGAAAACATTCGTTTCTGCTTTCTTAATTTATTATTCGTACAAAGGATGTTTTTCGCAGAGAGCTTTTACTCTTTCCCTTACTTCGTCCTTTGAATTATCAAAATCAAGTATTGCAAGTTTTATGAGTTTTGCAATTTCTGCCATATCCTCTTCGTCAAATCCGCGTGATGTAGCTGCAGGAGTACCTAATCTTACTCCGCTTGTGATAAACGGACTCTTTGTGTCAAAAGGAATTGCATTTTTATTTGCTGTAATACCAACCTCATCAAGTCTCTTTTCTGCTTCTTTTCCGGTGATGTCCTTATCTGTAAGGTCAAGGAGCATAAGATGATTGTCTGTTCCGCCTGAAACAAGCTTAAAGCCTTCTTCAACAAGTCCTTTTGCAAGGGCTTGTGCATTTTTTACAACATTGCTCTGATATTCTTTAAATTCAGGTGAAAGCGCCTCTTTAAAGCACACCGCCTTTGCAGCAATAACATGCATCAAAGGTCCGCCCTGAATACCGGGGAATATTGCCTTATTTATCTTTGTAGCTATCTCTTCGTTATTTGTAAGAATGAGACCTCCTCTTGGTCCGCGAAGAGTTTTGTGAGTTGTGGTAGTAACAACATCTGCATAAGGAACAGGTGACGGATGAAGTCCTGCTGCAACAAGTCCTGCAATGTGTGCCATATCAACCATAAAATATGCTCCAACCTCTTTTGCTATAGCGGAGAATTTTTCAAAATCAATTTTTCTTGGATATGCACTTGCGCCTGCAAGAATAAGTTTTGGCTTGTTTTCAATAGCAAGACGGCGAACTTCTTCGTAGTCTATTACATTTTCACCTTCATTTACTCCATAAGGAATAATATCAAAATATTTTCCTGACATATTTACAGGGCTTCCATGGCTTAAGTGTCCGCCATGAGCAAGATTCATACTGAGAACCTTATCTCCGGGCATAAGAAGTGCAAAGAATGTTGCCATATTTGCCTGTGCACCTGAATGTGGCTGTACATTTGCATACTGTGCACCAAAAAGCTCCTTTGCTCTTTCTATGGCAAGTGTCTCAACAATATCTACATACTCGCATCCACCGTAATATCTCTTTCCGGGATAGCCCTCTGCATACTTATTTGTGAGCGGAGAACCCATAGCCTCCATAACTGCTTCTGATACAAAGTTTTCTGAAGCAATAAGCTCAATTTTGTTTTTCTGACGTGATGATTCTTTTAAAATAGCCTCATAAACTTCAGCATCAGAAATTTTTACATGTTCTAAATTCATAATTTTGTCCCTTTCTTATTTTGTATATATAATTTTTATTATTTACCAAGTTCAACAGTTCTTTCAAAAGATGCTTTTACAGCATCTATAACCCCGTTTCTGAAACCGTTATTTTCAAGGGCATGAACCCCTTTAATAGTGCTTCCGCCTGGGGAGCAGACATTGTCCTTTAATTTTCCGGGATGTTCTCCTGTGTGCTGAAGGAGTTTTGCACTTCCAAGGAGCATTTGCGATGCATAGCTAAGAGCTTTTTCCCTTGAGAGTCCACATTCTACTGCACCGTCAGACAAGGCTTCCATAAACATATATGCAAAAGCAGGTCCGCATCCTGAAACTGCGCTTGCGGCATCTATTAATTTTTCATCTATACGGTCAACCAAGCCTGCAGATGACATAAAATGAAGAAAAGTTTTTTCATCATCAGATGTTACTTCATTATTGGTGCAATATAGCACTACGCCTTCTCCTACTGCTACAGGAGTGTTCGGCATAATTCTTATAACCGGAACAGGAAGACCTGCAATAAGACATATTTTTTCTATGGAAACACCTGCTGCCATAGATATTAATACAATATCATCTTTTCTTTCTTTTATATATCCAATAAGCGGAGTTATTACATCCTTTAGCATCTGTGGTTTTACACCTAAGAATACAAATTTACATTTTTTTATAATTTCTTCGTTGGTGCTTTTAATAACCCGGAGATTTTCTGCAATCACAGACAGCTTGTCCTGATTTTTTCCGGAAACATATACATTTTCTCTGCCTGCATTTTTACAAACAGCAGATGCCAACGCACCGCCCATATTGCCACAGCCTATAAAACCTATTAAACAACTCACAGGTTTTCCCCCTTATCTTATATTGCCATTACCGCGAATAACATATTTATATGTGTTTAGTTCTTCAAGCCCCATTGGACCTCGTGCGTGAAGCTTTTGTGTGGAAATGCCCATCTCACATCCAAGACCGAAAACTCCTCCGTCGGTAAACCTTGTGGATGCATTTACGTAGACAGACGAGCTATCTACAAGAGCACAGAACTTATTCGCAACATCTTCATCATTTGTAATTATAGATTCACTATGCGATGTTGAGTGAGCCTTTATATGAGCTATTGCCTCATCTAACCCATCAACAATCTTAACAGAGAGAATATAAT
Organism: Clostridia bacterium; assembly: GCA_045605285.1. GTDB lineage: Bacteria > Bacillota > Clostridia > UMGS1810 > UMGS1810 > RGIG4708. The sequence continues at coordinate 3,335 of JAZUPR010000077.1, forward strand.
CGAGAAACTCTGTGTCAAAGTCATTTTCACCTGCAAGGACTGTTCCAAGTATGCTATATGCCTTTTCATCACATCTTAACTCAGCACAGGATTTTTCTTCTGCCTGTCTTTTGTCGCACAAAACCTCTTTTAATCTGGGCAAAAATTCAGGTGCAATTTCTTCATCTACAAGGCAAACTTCTGCAGCATTGCATACTGATGGTCTGCTCATTTTTGCATTTTCAACAATTTTAAGAGCCATATCAATATCGGCTGACTTTTCTACATATATGTGACATATCCCTGTGCCTGTCTGTATGCACGGAACCGTAGCGGTACTTACACAGGCATTTATAAGGCCTGCTCCGCCTCTTGGAATCAAAAGGTCAATAAGACCGTTTGCGGTCATCATTTCTATAGCACTGTTTCTTGATGTATCCTCAATGAGATTTACAACATTTTCACTTATACCCGCTTTTTTAAGTCCCTCTTTAAGAGCAGACGTAATAGCACTTGCACTACCCCAAGCCTCTTTTCCGCAGCGGAGCACGCATACATTTCCACTCATAACAGACAGTGCTGCTGCATCGGCAGTAACATTTGGTCTGCTTTCGTAGATAATAGCTATAACGCCAAAGGGAACAGACACTTTATTTATCTTAAGCCCATCATCATTTATATATGATTTGAGCACCCTGCCGACTGGGTCTTGCAGAGACGCAACCTTCCTTATTCCCGATGCCATATCTTCAATTCTTTTTTTATCAAGATAAAGTCTGTCTATCATTACATCAGAAACATCATTGCGAGCCTTTTTTACGTCTTCTTTATTGGCAGACAAAATTTTATCTGTATTTTCAATCAAGGCGTTTGCCATCTCATTTAATGCGTATATCTTTTTTTCGCTTGATGCAAGAGCAATCTCGGGGCACGCCGCCTTTGCTTTTTGAAGTATTTCACGTGTAGTCATTTTTTATCCCTTCTTTGAAACAAATCTTGTTCCTATATTTTTGCCTTCTTCAATATCATAAAGTACACTTGGGTCTTTACCGTTGGCAATTATCATATCACAACCGTTTGAAACGCATATCTTTGCAGCATTTATCTTTGTAATCATACCGCCGGTACCAAGACCTGTGGAAACCCCGCCGGCAATACTTATAATACTGTCGTCTATGTCTTCAACCCTTTCTATAAGGCTTGCATCCGGGTTTTTATGTGGGTCACCGGTATAGAGTCCGTCTATGTCTGAAAGCAAAATCAGAAGGTCAGCATTTACGCTTGTGGAAACGATTGCCGCAAGCGTGTCATTGTCGCCAATAACTATTTCTTCTGTTGCAACTGTGTCATTTTCATTTATTACAGGAAGTACTCCCAGTTCCAAAAGTCTTTGCATAGTATTGCAGAAATTTGAGTAACTCTCCGCATTTCTTACATCATAACCGGTAAGAAGAATCTGAGCTACGGTATGATTGTACTCGGAAAAGAGCTTATCATAGGTATACATAAGCTCACATTGTCCGACTGCAGCTGCAGCCTGCTTGGTAGGTATATCGTCCGGACGTGATTTAAGGTTAAGTTTTCCAACACCCATACCTATAGCACCGGATGATACAAGAATTATTTCATTTTCTGAATTTTTCAGGTCGCTCAACACCTTGCAAAGTGTCTCCACATGACGTATATTTAATCTACCACTGGGATGTGCAAGTGTTGAAGTGCCCACTTTTACAACTATTCTCATGCGTATGTTCCTTTCGCAAACTTATACATTGTAATTATATCAAAAATCACGTATAGTGTCAATTAAATTAATCAAAAATATTATTGATTTCCATTTCAAAACAATAGACAAAAAAAGTAATATGTGTTAGAATAAAATATGTTAAAATATTTTCATAAGTTTGAAAGGATAAAGAGAAATGAAAATATATAAATCTATAACCGAACTGATAGGAAACACACCCCTGGTTGAACTCGAAAAATACTGCAAATCCAACAATCTTAAATCAAATATTATAGCAAAACTGGAACGATGCAATCCGGGCGGGAGTGCAAAAGACAGAATAGCATATGCAATGATATGTGATGCAGAAGAAAAAGGACTCCTCTCAAAAGGTTCCGTAATTATTGAACCAACCAGCGGAAATACCGGCATTGGACTTAGTATGGTAGCGGCATCGAGAGGCTATAAAGTAATTCTTACTATGCCGGAAACTATGAGCATTGAAAGAAGAAAGCTTTTATCGGCATACGGAGCACAGATTGTTCTCACAGACGGTAAAAAAGGAATGGTAGGAGCAATAGAAGAGGCTGAAAAGCTACACAGAGAAATTGAAAACAGTTATATACCGGGACAATTTGAAAACCCATCAAACCCTGTCTCCCACATACAGACTACAGGTCCTGAAATATGGAGTGACACCGATGGCAAAGTGGATATTCTAGTGGCGGGGATAGGCACAGGCGGAACATTGTCGGGTACAGGAAAATACCTGAAATCAAAAAATTCTGATATACAAGTAGTAGGTGTAGAGCCTGCAAACTCACCTATAATCACTGAGGGAAAATCCGGCTCTCACGGGATTCAGGGAATAGGTGCAAACTTTATTCCGGAAAACCTGGACATGAGTATAGTGGATGAAATAATTACCATATACGAAGAAGATGCATACAACTGTGCAAGACAGCTTTCAAAACAAGAGGGAATTTTATCCGGGATATCTTCAGGTGCAGCACTTTTTGCTGCAACTGTTATTGGAAAAAGGAAAGAAAATGAAGGAAAAAATATAATAGTTATTCTTCCAGATACCGGAGAAAGATATCTTTCTACCAGGTTGTTTGAAAATTAACAAAAGGAGTGGCGAAGCCACTTCTTTTTTAATACTTTCATCTTAAAATGAATATAATTTATTGGTGATAAATTATGTATTTTGTTATAAGACTCAGACATCTTATTATTATAACTGCCATTATATCAACGATTGTGTCCATAGTCCTTTGGGGTAACAAAGCCATTGATGTCATATCACAAGCTTACAAAGAGGCAATGCCAACATCATCTTCTGTTGAGGAATATCCCCTACCCATAATTATGTATCACAATTTTTTAAAATCAGAATCATTATGTGGCAAATACACCATTACTCCGGAGGAATTTGAAAAAGACATAATATATCTTAAAGGCAAGGGGTATAGTTTTGTAAACTGTGAAGATGTGATAAACCACGTATACCAAAACAAAAGCCTCCCGAAAAAAAGCATTATGCTTACCATTGACGATGGGTATTACAATAATTATCTGTACATATTTCCCGTTATAAAAAAGCACAACGCAAAAATTGTGATATCGCCCATTGGGATTGAAACCGATAAATATTCAAAGAGCATGGACTTAAACCCCGCCTATGCCAATATGTGCTGGGACAACATAAAGGAGATGCAAGCATCTGGACTTGTGGAAATACAAAATCACTCTTATGACCTGCACCACATTACAAAAGACATAATCGGCTGTTCCAGAAGAAAAACCGAGAATGATTACGAATACACAAACAGAATATTTTTGGATTTAAAAATGGCAAATGAAGTGATATATAAAAATACAGGCTACACTCCTATATGTATGACTTTTCCATTTGGAATGACAAGCAAACAAGCAAATACATTAATAAAATCAATGGGATTTAAAATGAGTCTTTCCTGTGCCGAAGGCGTAAGCTACATAAGCCAAAACCCCGAAAGTCTGTATATGCTAAAAAGAGTTAACAGACCACATAATATTTCAAGAGATGTTTTTTTCAAAGACATTATTAATTAGTATTGTAAACTGTAATATATCGTGATATAATATATCATGTATCAGTGTTTAAACTATTAACTTTATATAAAACAAAGGAGAAGCTTAAAATGGATTTTTTTACAGAACAAATTATTAAGCAGAAAAAATCACCTATGGTATATCTTGCAACCCTTGGCATGGTGATTGCCACTGTAGTAGTATGGGTGTTTTCATTTACTCTTATGGCAATTCCGGCACTTTCATATCTTGTGGGTCTGCTTGATGTTGGTATTATATATCTTTCATACTATGTGATATCCGGTTTTAATATAGAATACGAATATATAGCAACAAATATAGATATAGATATAGACAAGATTATAAACCGAAGAAAAAGAAAAAGAGTCATTTCTTTAAGACTAAGTGAAATAGATATTTTAGCTCCTATAGAAAATGACAGTAAAGACTCTGGCAAAACCAAAGTTATAAACGCTGCAAAAAGCAAAAATGACCCTGATGCATACTACATTATAACAACCAAAAACGGTGGCAAAACCAAAATAATATTTAATCCTACCGAAAAAATGATTGATAACGCAAAGAGATTATATCCTGAAAAAGTTATTACAAGATAAGAAAGGCAGATTTAATATGTCTGTTGGAATTGATATAGTAGATATTTCAAGAATAGAAAAAATAGACAAAGAAAAATTTTGCAACAAAATTTTATCTGATATCGAGCTTAAAAACACATATAAAATCGAAAATCTTGCCGGTATCTTTGCCGCAAAGGAAGCATTTTCCAAGGCTATGGGCACAGGACTTGCAGGATTTGGTTTTAAAGACATCTCTGTTATGCATACACCTCTTGGAAAGCCATACCTGACTTTTTCACAAAAGCTTGAAAAACTTATGAGCCAAAAAGGTATTATAAGCGTGGAATTATCTATATCCCACGAAAAAACCTATGCTGTTGCAGTAATCCATCTTACCTGTGATGATAGATTTTATCTGTATGAAAAATCTACAAACAAACTGAAAAACGCATCCCAAAATGCAATTACACCTGATATAATAAAGGGCATATTAAAAAAGAGACAAAAAGATATACACAAAGGAGACTGCGGAAGACTCCTGATAATAGCAGGTTCACTCGGGCTTACCGGAGCGGCTATTATGAGTGCTGTTTCTTCACTAAGATGCGGAACGGGACTGGTAACTCTGGTGTGCCCGAAAAGCTTAAATCATATTTTTGAAACAGCTATTCCCGAAGTTATGACTATGCCTGTGGATGATACAGACGGAATTATAAACAAAAATGATTTTAAAAAAATTATAGACAAAGTAAAAAAATCAGACTGTGTTCTGTTTGGCCCGGGGCTTAGCCTGAACGAAGACTTATCACAAATTCTTAAGGGTGTTCTTTCAAACTGCAAAAACATTGTTATAGACGCAGACGGAATAAATGTCCTTTCAAAGAATATAGATATACTGAAAGATCACAAATGCAACATTGTAATTACTCCTCATATCGGAGAATTTTCAAGACTTACAAATATTGAAACAGAAAATATATTAAAAAACCATATAGAATATGCAAAGGATTTTTCTCAAAGACACAATGTAACCGTAGTTTTAAAATCACACAAGACAGTCGTTGCCGCCCCTGACGGAAAAATTTATGAAAATCTTCTTGGAAATCCCGGCATGGCAACAGGTGGAACAGGAGATGTTCTTGCAGGTGCGATAGCATCTTTTTTTGCACAGGGATATGATAAAAACAAAAGTTCTGCTCTTGGTGTTTACATTCATTCCCTGGCAGCAGATATGGCAGCTTTAGTAAATGGTGAATACGGATTAATTCCATCAGATATCATTTCTTATATACCATTTGCTATAAAACACAGTATTGAGGAGGGTTAATTTTTGTCAAAAAAGTGTTTGTGTCTAATATTACTTTTACTAATTACAACTATTACAGGATGCAGCACAAAAGAGGAGAATATGCACGAGAAAATTCACGCCAGGTTTTATGAAATGCCAAGCTACGAGGCAGAGTGTGTATTGACAGTAACTTCCAACAAGACAAAAAATCAATATCCTTTTACATGCTATTACAACTCATCTCTTGACAAATATAAGATAGATTATCCTGATAAAAGTGTTATATTGTCAAAGAATTCGGCAGAAATTATAAGCAATAATTCTATAAGCAGAGTTTCGGTTGACAGCAGTCACATGCTGATGTTTATCAACACATTTTTCAAAAACTACTACACAGGTGAAAATGCATCAGTAAAAACTATGGCAGGTGACAATTCAGGATACACGGTATTGGATTGCGAAATAAGAAATGCCGACAAATTTGCAAACAAAATGCAGTTACATATAAAAAACAAAGATGTGTCTCCCTATCTTTTAACTATATATGACAAGGATGGGAAGGAAACTATGAATATTACTTTTAACAGTTTTAAAATAACAGATAATACTGATAAATTTAACTAACACGCGTAAAGAGGTCGATACTAAATGAGAACTTGGGCTCAGATTAATCTGGATGCAATTGAACATAATCTAAATCAAATTAAAAAAAATATTGCACCAGGAGTAAAAATAATGTCTATTATAAAGGCCGATGCCTACGGACACGGTTTTTTTCAGGTTGCTTCAACCCTTGCACAAAATGGTGTTGATGCATTTGGCGTAGCTACCGCAGATGAGGCTATACAACTTAGGAACTCCGGTTTTAAAACACCTATCCTCATTATTGGTGTAACCGGCGACGACGACTTGGAAATGCTTATTTCAAACGACATTATGTTGGTTGTATTTAACAAAGAATTTGCAAAACAAATTTCTGATGTGGCAATAATGGTAGGAAAAAAAGCAAAAATTCACATAAAGCTTGATACCGGCATGTCGAGAATAGGTTTTATTTGCACCGATGAAAGCTCCATAAAAGAAAGTGCAGAATGTATATCGGAGATATCTAAACTTCCCAATATTGAAATAGACGGAATATTCTCCCACTTTTCAACTGCAGATGACATAAATCCTGATTTTACAGACATGCAGTATGACAGATTTATCAAAACAGTAGATTTACTCAAAGAATGTGGAATAAATATACCAAATAGACATATTTGTAATTCAGCAGGCATTATAAATCACAAAAAATATCATCTGGATATGGTAAGATGCGGGATTATTACCTATGGACTTTCGCCAAATCCTGATATGAATATTGATGCACTCAATCTTATTCCTGCAATGGAATTTAAATCAACAATAATAAATGTTAAAACCATCCAAAATGACAGTCCTGTGAGCTATGGAGGGAACTACATTGCAAAGGCCGGAAGCAAAATCGCAACTGTAGCAATAGGCTATGCTGACGGATATTCAAGAGCACTTTCGGGAAAAGCACAGGTACTCATAAACGGTAAAAAAGCAAATATTATAGGAAATATATGTATGGATCAGATGATGGTTGATGTTACCGGCATTGACGATATAAAAATTGGAGATGAGGTTATATTATTTGGCACAGATGGTAATAATACTATTACAATAGAATCTGTTGCTGATTTAATGAACACTATCAATTATGAAATCGTTTGCACAGTCGGCAAACGTGTCCCTCGGGTTTACATACGAGACAACAAGACGGTAAATGTTCTCAATTATCTGGTATAAACTGTATTTGACATTTATTCTCTTAAATTATATAATTATGTATGTAACAATGAATAATTATTTGCCGGTATTTTTTTAAATGCCTCAGCAAATAAGCAAGTTAGGGGGATTGATTATCTTGTCGCGGCAAAAAAAGATACTCATTAGTTTACCTGGTGCGTTGCTTGATGAGGTTGACAATCTTGCGGCAGAACAAAAGACTAACCGAAGCGAATTTATTAGAGAAGCTATGAGGCTTTATATTAAAGAAAAGAAGAGACTGGAACTTACCACACGCATGAAAAGAGGTTACGAAGAAATGGCAGAAATCAACCTCGAAATATCCGAATTCTGCCTCAGAGCAGATAACAGTCAGCAACAGAGCTATGAGGAAAAACTTGCGGAGTGTGAATAATAGTGATTGTAAAAAGAGGAGATATTTTTTACGCAGATTTAAGTCCGGTAGTAGGCTCAGAACAAGGAGGAGTACGCCCTGTACTCGTAATTCAAAATGACGTGGGCAACAAATACAGCCCCACTGTAATTGTTGCAGCTATTACCTCGCAGATAAACAAGGCAAAGCTGCCAACTCATATCGAAATTGCCGGAGATGAATACGGTCTTAGCAAAGATTCCGTAGTTCTTATGGAACAAATTCGCACTATAGATAAAAAAAGATTAAAAGAAAAAATCGGACACATGGACGACAATATATGTTCTAAAATAGACGAGGCTCTGAAAATCAGTTTTGATCTTTTGGACCAATGACACAAGAAAAGAGGTATACCTATGAAAAAAATGAGAAGAGCAATACTTATAATACTTGTTGCAGTTTTAGCCATGACAGCCATAGCGAGTTTTGCTACACCGGGAACTAATGAGGACCCGCTTATTTCACTGTCATATATAAACGATACTCTCCTGCCTGAAATTTACGGATACATCAACGAGAAAATTGATTCTATGACAAATTCAAATCAAACAAGCGAATCATCAGAATTTAAGGTTATAGACGTAAAAAAAGGACAAAAGATACAAGGCGGAAACGGATGTGAAATGATTCTTAGAATGGGTTCTGCTATAATCAATGCATCACAAAGCGGCGGTCTGTCTGATGTAACAGACGGATATGACCTGGGTCAGAATGAGCCAATGCCTGCAAACCATTTGATTATAGTACCTATAAATGACGGTCGAGGAATTACAATGACCTCTGATGGAAAAGTAATGATTAAAGGTACATACACCTTGAAGTAATTAAAAAGACTCTGAAAACCAAGTTTTCAGAGTCTTTTTAATTACTTCACAAGTCTGTTTGCAACATCTACAATATTACCTGCACCAACGGTTATTACAAGGTCATTTTCAGATGCATTATCTCTTATATATTTTTCTATTTCATCAAAATCTTTTATATACACAGCGTTTGGAATTTTATCCGCCAGTTGTTTTGCAGATACAAGTCCCGTATCCTTCTCACGTGCAGCATATATATCTGCTATAACAAGGTTTCCTACCCCAGATAAGGCTTCTACAAAATCATCAAAAAGTGTATATGTTCTTGTATAAGTATGTGGCTGAAATATGCACCACAATTTTTTGTGGCTGGTCTTTGATGCTGCAAAAAGCATAGCCTTAATCTCAGTTGGATGATGGGAATAATCGTCTACAACCAGTGCACCGTTTACAAAACCTTTTTTCTCAAATCTTCTGTGTGTGCCGACAAATGCGAGAAGTCCTTCTCTTACATGTTCCATATCTATTCCCATTGCATACGATGTAGCAACCGATGCCAAAGCATTTAAAACATTATGCTCTCCGGGGACAGAAAGATTTATTGATACAACAAGTTCATTGCCTTTATATACATCAAAAGATGCATATCCAAGTTCTGAATAGATTATATTTTTGGCTGTAAAATCGCCTTTTTCTATTCCGAACGTCACTAGCTTGCCAGAAATGTTTTCAACACATCTCATAGCATTTTCGCTCTCATACGGTACTACAACAACACCGTCTTCCGGTACAAGATTTGCAAAATCTGTAAATGCTGATATGATATCTTCCAAATCCTTATAATAATCAAGGTGGTCTACATCAACATTAAGTATTACAGCAATTTTTGGAAAAAATTTTAAAAAGCTTCTGCAATATTCACATGACTCTGTGATAAAGTAGTCACTTTTTCCCATTCGAAAGTTTCCGCCGATAAAGTCAAGCTCACCGCCTACCATAATTGTGGGGTCAAGCATAGCTTTCATAAATATGCAAGCGAGCATGGATGTAGTGGTAGTCTTGCCATGAGTACCCGCTACAGAAACTGCATTTTTATAATCTTTCATAATCCATCCAAGGATTGTGGCTCTGTCTACTGTCTCTATGCCCTTTTCCCTTGCAGCTACAAGTTCAGGATTATCTTGTTTTACAGCTGCTGTATATACAACCAGATCCTGATTGGTAATATTATTTTCTGAGTGCCCTTTATACACCGTTGCACCAAGTTTTTTAAGTTCATTTATAGTTTCGCTCTCGCCGGAGTCCGAGCCAGACACCTTAACACCGGAATTTAAAAGTACTTTGGCAATGCCACTCATACTGATTCCGCCTATACCAACAAAATGGACAAATCCATATTTATTCATCAAAACATCTCCTGATATTAAAAAACATCTATATATCAATTATTATACACTATACTGATAAAAAAATAAACACTTATTTTTATATTTGTATAAAAATATTTAAATTTTCATACAATATGTTCAAACAAGCAACGGGGACAAAATATCTACAAAAACAAAACAGAAATTTATTACAATTGCTAAGAACTCTCCGGACTCGGATGCTTGCATGACAAAATGGAGGTGTATACATGGAAATTACTGATATCAGAATAAGGCAGATGTCTCAGGATGCAAAAATGAAAGCAGTCGTATCTGTAACCTTTGACAACTGTTTTGTGGTTCACGACATTAAAATCATTGAAGGTCAGGACAAGTTATTTATAGCTATGCCCAGCAGAAAGACACCTGACAATGAATTTAAAGACATTGCTCATCCAATAAACATTGAAATGAGAGAGCTGCTTTCAGAAAGAATTTTAGAAAAATATAATACCACAATGGTAGAGCAAGAGGCTTTTCACCAATTTAGCAGTGAATACAATGCATAAAAAACTGAGATTTTGCTAAGCATTTTAAGTGCTTAGCAAAATCTCCTTTTTTTAAAACTTTTTTGAAGGATTTTTTTGTTTTGGCTTGCAAAGAAGTGCAAACAACAATCCAAAAAACACAACCGCCGCCACCCCGCCTGCTGTGGCAGTAAGTCCCCCTGTAAAGACACCCAAAAATCCTTTTTCACCTATGGCTTTTACTACACCGTTTGCCAGAGCATATCCAAAACCTATAATTGGAATTGTCGCTCCGCACCCGGCATATTCAACTATAGGTTTATATATGCCGATAGCTGTTAAAACCACCCCTGCGACTACATATCCAACCATAATTCTTGCGGGGGTGGCTTTTGTATAATCTATAAAGAGCTGTGCCACAACACAAAGTGCTCCACCCACCCAGAACGCATTAAACAATTTCATCCATTCCATAACATTACACCTCATTTTCTATGGTTACACCATGAGCTATACCTACTATTGCCTCTCCCAGGAGTGCTGTCGTGGGACTCATGAGTGCTCCCGTTCCAACAAACAGAGCTTTTCTTATTTCTTTATTTATAAATTTTGGTGCAAAATATGCACAAAAAACAGACGCTATACATCCGCAGCCACTTCCGCCTGCATTTGTTCCCTGCGTTGAATTGTCAAAAATTATTGAACCGCAGTCGATATGTTTTTTTGATATATCCATACCGTCTTTTTTAAGAAGGTCTATCAAGAGCGATGAGCCAACGTCTGCCAGGTCTCCTGTTACAATTAAATCATAATCATCTATAGATTCCTTACCACTATTGAAATGTCTGTATATGGTATCGGCAGCAGCAGGTGCCATTGCCCCACCCATATTGTTTGCATCGCAAACACCTTTTTCTTTCATCGAGCCAACTGTCATGGCTGAAACTTTTAAGGGTGATTTTTCTTTGGACATAACAACAGCACCGCAACCTGTTACAGTCCATTGTGCAGTAGGAGTTCTTACCCCACCGTACTCAAGTGGAAAACGATATTGTTTTTCGCTTGAGCAAAAATGGCTTGAGGCTACAGCAATATTTTTCCCAGAAAATCCACTGCTGAGAATTGCCGAGGAAAGACCAACTGCTTCTATAAATGTGGAACAGGCTCCATACAAGCCAAAAAACGGTATTCCGTACTCTTTAAGTCCAAAAGACGAGCCTACACATTGATTTAACAAATCCCCTCCGAAAACCATATCAATATCATCAGGCGTGGATTCATTTTTTGTCATAACTCCTGAAACAGTATTTTTTACCATTCGGCTCTCTGCTTTTTCCCAACTGTCTTCTCCGAAGTATCCATCATCGTTTACTGAGTCAAAATATTTACCCAAAGGTCCCTCGCTTTCAAGTTTGCCGACAGAGGTATAGAATGAATTTATATATGTTTTATCAAAATAAATTGTTGAATTTCTCAAAGTATTCACCTCACCTTAAAAATATATAATATATAAGTCCGTACACAACAGATGAGACCACCCCGTATACAATAACAGGTCCGGCAATTTTAAACATATTTACACCTACGCCCAGAACATATCCCTCTCTCTTATATTCCATGGCGGGTGCAGTAATACTGTTTGCAAAACCAGAAATGGGAACAAGTGTTCCTGCTCCACCGTAAAGAGCAATATCGTCGTATATATTTATACCTGTTAAAAATACACCCAAAAATATTATTGATATGGAGGTACAAGTAGACGCATCTGTTTTTTCAAGCCCAAGCGTTTCAAAAAACATATTTATAATCTGTCCCAGGGTACATATTGCACCTCCAATAAGAAAAGCAAGTATACAGTTTCTTATTACCGGCGACGGCGGTGAGGCTTTTTTCACCATTTTGTCATATTCTTTATTAGATATATCCATATTCCATACTCCCTTTAAAATTTTTTACCAGAACACCCTCTGTGTGAATTACATTATCCTTTTTTAAAGCAACATATACAGTAATAAAAATAAGTATAATAAATACTATGGCCAAGCATTTTTTCATTTAAAATCACCCTTTTATATTCTCTCTCTGTAAACAATCATTAAACATGTAAATTTTTTAATAAAATAAAAAAAATACCATTTTAAAATGGTATTTTTTATAAAACAGTTATTTGATTTTTCATAGCAACTTTTAGAATAACATCGTGATTTATCTTAATATTATTTTCTTCCAAAAGTTTTTTTGTTGTTTCAAAGGCTTTCTCTGTTGTATTATTATTTTCACTCAAATGTCCTAACAAAATTTTTTTTGTACCCCACAGTGCAAGTTGTGTAGAAAGCCAGGCTGCCTTATCGTTCGAAAGATGCCCCGTGTCAGATAAAATTCTTTTTTTCAGAATATAGGGATATTTTCCGTTTTTTACCATATCTACATCGTGATTTGACTCTATAAGAACTGAATCACTTTTTGACATATTCATAAGCATGGCTTTGGTTATATGCCCTGTATCTGTGGCAACGCTTATACGTTTGTCTTCTGTAAGAACTGTATAGCCCATTGGGTCAGAGGCATCGTGAGGGATGGAAAAAGGTATTATCTCCATGCTCCTTACCGAAAAGGATTTGGCTTGATTTATAATATGAATATTTCTGTCATAAATGTCTCCGACAGTTGAAATGATTTCTGTCATAGTGGAGCTATTTGCATATACCGGAATATTATAATTACGGGACAATGTCCCTACCCCTGCGATATGGTCTGTGTGTTCATGGGTAACCAGAATTGCATCTATCTGGCATATATCAAGACCCATTTCGCCCAGCGACCTGATAATCTTGGCTGCACTGACACCAGCATCTATTAAAATGTTCGTATCATTATTTGAAATCAACACGCAGTTACCACTGCTGCTGCTAAAAAGTGTTGCAAGTCTATTCATCTATTCTCTCTATATCTGCACCCAAAGACTTAAGCTTGTCCACGATATGCTCATATCCTCTGTCAATATGTCTTATATCTGAAATCTTGGTTTTTCCTTCTGCAACAAGTCCCGCTATAATCATACTCGCGCCAGCACGAAGGTCTGTGGCTACAACATCTGTTCCTTTAAGGGGGTTGCCGCCGTGTATAACAGCTCGTTTACCCTGAACCAATACATCAGCACCAAATTTTTTAAGCTCTTCAACATACTGAAATCTTGAATCCCATACGCCTTCGCTCACTACACTTTGTCCGTCTACTGTAAGAAGAAGGGAAACCATCTGTGGCTGAAGGTCTGTAGGAAATCCGGGATATGGAAGAGTCTTTACATTTATTTGTTTTAAAGGATTTTCAACTGCCACCCTGATGGAATCGTCAAACTCTTCAACAGTTACACCCATTTCGACAAATTTTGCAGTAATAGCATCAAGATGCTTGGGAATAACATTTTTGACCACTGCATCACCGCGTGATGCAATTATGGCAGACATATATGTACCGGCTTCTATCTGGTCTGGAATAATAGCGTATGTACCGCCCTTTAACTCCTTTACGCCTTCTATTTTGATTACATCAGTTCCGGCACCTTTGATATTAGCACCCATAGAATTTAAGAAATTTGCAAGGTCAACAACATGTGGCTCTTTGGCAACATTTTCCATAATGGTTTTTCCCGGGGCAAGAGTTGCTGCAAGCATAACATTTATAGTAGCTCCGACACTCACCACATCAAAAAACACACTCCCGCCACAAAGTTTTTTTGCGTCTATGCGAACTTCACCCTCTGCACAATCTGTAACACATCCAAGTGTTTCAAAGCCCTTTATGTGCTGATCGATGGGACGGACACCAAAATTACATCCACCCGGTGGCGGCACAACCGCCTTTCTGAATCTGCCAATGAGCGCTCCCATAAGATAATATGAGGCTCTCATTTTCATGGCAAGGTCTCTGTCTGCAATATATGTTTTAAGTGATGTGCAATCTATTTCAACAGTATTTTTATCTATCTTATTTACTTTGGCACCGAGTGACTCAACCATTTTTAAAATGCTGTCAACATCACTGATATCCGGAACATTTTCTATTTTGCAAACTCCGTTTACTAGTAATACTGCTGGAATTATTGCAACAACAGCATTTTTAGCTCCGCTGATTGCCACTTCGCCCTTAAGAGGCTTACCGCCGTTTATAACAAGCTTTTCCATTTTTTATTCCCCTTTAAAGATAATTCATTCAAAATATTATTCTGAAATCTCCCAGTTGTGATAAATATTTTGAACGTCGTCATTATCTTCAAGCATATCTATAAGTTTTTCCATAAGAGCTATATCTTTTTCATCTGTAAGAGAAATATAGTTCTGAGGGATAAGCTGAATTTCACAGGTTTCAAATTTATAGCCCTTTTCTTCGAGAGCGTCTCTTACCCCAGCAAAAGCCTCAGGCGATGTGGATATTTCAAAAATATCATCCTCTGTAGAGAAATCGTCTGCACCGGCATCTAAAGCATCCATCATAATAGCGTCCTCGTCAACAGAGCCATCATTTGAAACAAGGATTATTCCCTTTCGGTCAAACATCCATGCTACAGAGCCGCTTGTACCCAGATTTCCGCCGTATTTATCAAAGTAATGTCTCATATCGGCAGCTGTTCTGTTTCTGTTGTCTGTAAGTGTCTCAACAATAACAGCAACACCGTTTGGGCCATAGCCTTCATATGTTATGTTTTCGTAGTTATCTGAATTCTGCTCTCCTGCTGCTTTTGCTATAACACGGGCAATGTTGTCATTTGGCATATTATATGAACGGGCCTTTGCTATAGCGTCCTTAAGTCTTGAATTAGACTCAGGATTAGGGCCGCCTGATTTTGCAGCAACAGCAAGTTCTCTTCCCATTTTTGTAAAAATCTTAGCTTTTTGAGCATCTGATTTTTCTTTTTTATTTTTAATATTATTCCATTTTGAATGTCCTGACATAATATCCTCCGTAGTATATATAAATACATTTTAAACCATTATTATACAAGTTATATTATATAATACAACAGGTATAATGTCAAGAAAATGTCATATAATTATCTCATATATTACAACTAATATCCGCACCTCAAATACAACGTTCTGATATCAGAGTTTGAATTAGCAGGGAAATACGTGGGACATAAGATTTTAAAAACCCATTATTTTGCCAGAACCCAGTATTTACAAAGGGTTTGGGCAAATTTTTAAAAAAGATAATTGTAAAGCTCGAAAAAAGACGATAGTTTATTGTTATAAATACCAATTATTGTGAATATTAATAACATATAAACTATGGAAGGACGTGCGAAAAATGACAGATAATTTAAGTAACAATGATGTAGAGCTTTGTGGGACAGTAGAAAGTGAACTGAGCTTCAGCCACGAGGTATATGGAGAGGGATTTTACCAGTTTTATATAAACGTTCCAAGGCTAAGCGATATATCGGACAAAATTAACATAACAATTTCTGAAAGATTGTTGCAAAATATTAATATAGAAATAGGAATGCTAGTTTGTATAAACGGTCAATTCAGATCATATAACAACTATTCAGATTCAGGCAACAGGCTTATACTTACGGTTTTTGCAAGGGATATTATAACAGACGATTCTGTCTTGGGCAAAAACCCCAATCATATATTCCTAAACGGATTTTTATGCAAAAAGCCTGTATACAGAACCACACCTTTTGGAAGAGAGATAACAGATATTCTTGTGGCAGTAAACAGAGCCTACAACAAATCAGACTATATTCCCTGCATTGCATGGGGCAGAAACGCCAGATTTTCATCAGCCTTAGAGGTTGGAGAAAACATAAAGATATGGGGACGTATTCAATCAAGAGACTATCAGAAAAAGCTTGACGAAACAAACGTCATAACAAAAACTGCTTATGAAGTATCTATATCAAAAATGGAAATTTTTTCTAAACCAAATATGGAATTTGAAATAATATAACAATTCAAAAATTTGGCTGAATATATTACCCTCTTTTGCAAAATCTATAAATGCAGTGCATTGCAAAGGAGAGGTAAAATTATGAGCAAGAAAAGAAACGAAGAATTAGAAAGACTTAAAATGGAAGCCGCATCCGAAGTGGGCGTTGATTTGAAAAACGTCTATAATGGAGACCTTAGCGCCAAACAAAACGGCTCTATCGGCGGCAGAATGGTTAAAAAAATGATTGAAGATATGGAAAACAGAATGAAATAATTTTAAAAAAGGGATTAAGTTTTAAAACTTAATCCCTTTTTTACTATGCTCTTTTAAAGATATTTAAATCAATTTTTGCACCCTTTGGTGCTGCATCTTCAATAGACTTTACTTTAGAGTCGATTTCAGATTCAGCGTCTTCCAAAGCCTTGTCTATATCCTTTAATGTATTCTTAAGCTCTGCTCTTGCATCAGTTATGCAATCTTTAGCCTTAAGAAGTTTTTCTTTTTCAACACGAACTTTATGCTCAGCATTTCTGATTAAATCGTCTGCATTATATTTTGCATCATCTATAAGCTGAGATGCACATTTTTCTGCATTTAAAATAGCAGTTGAGATAACCTCACTCTTATCTCGGAGATCCTTTGTTTCTGCGCTGAGTTCATTATATTTTTTAGAAACTGCATTGTAGTTATCTATGCTGGATTTAAGCTCTACTGTAAGCTTTGATATCTTTTCCTCAAGTGCACTTATTCTGCTTTTAGCTTCTTCGTTGTCCTTTTTGAGAGAAGATATTTCTTTATCAGTGCTTTCCTTAAGTGCATCAAAAGCCTCGGTTTTTGTAGAAAGCTCTGCAGTATGAATTTCGTTGAGTTCACTTATATATCTGACAATATCAGCTTTTTTGTAGCCAAACAGACTACCTTTAACTTCTGTAAGTTCCATATTATATTCCTTTCTGCAGACAAACTGCATTTTTATATAGCTATATTATAACAGTTATTTTTACATTGTCAACAGGTGGTTTACTTAATGCCGAAAAGAAGCTCACCATAAGACGGATAAGGCCAGTATTCAGAGCAGGTAATTGTTTCAAGTTCATCTACAACAACTCTTAATCTGTTCATAATGTCGATTACAGTATCTTTATAATAATTTGCTTTTGCTACTACATCGGCTATTGATTCCGCCTCTAAAGATGCTTTTTCAAGCTGACATACAAGCTCATGTGCACCGTCTGTCAACTCACAAAGTCTGGAGAGAGTTTTTTCTTCATAGGAACAAGGTGAGCCAAAGGTCTTTTTCAAACTAAGAGTCTTCGCAATCTCTTTTGAATAAGCACTGACGGATGGCAAAATATCTTTCCTTGCCATATCAAGCATTGTAAGAGCTTCAATATTAATAAGCTTTGAATAATTTTCAAATTTGATTTCGTGTCTTGCACGAAGCTCTGTTTCTGAAAATACCTTATGTGTTTTAAATAACTCTATATTTTTTTCTGCGAGAATATATGGAAGACAATCAGGTGTTGTTCTAAGATTTAAAAGTCCTCTCTCTTCTGCTTCCTTTACCCAGGCATCATCATAACCGTTTCCATTAAATATTATTCTCTTATGTTTTTTAATGGTATCTCTTATAAGAATATGAAGCTGTTCGTTAAAGTCAGTTGCATCTGCCAAGATATCTGCAAACTGTCTTAAAGCTTCTGCAACCGCAGTATTTATAATTGTGTTGGATGATGCTATAGATGAAGATGAACCGAGCATACGAAACTCAAATTTGTTTCCTGTAAATGCAAAAGGACTGGTTCTGTTTCTGTCGGTGGTATCCTTGTTGAATTTTGGAAGGATATGTACGCCGACACGCATAAGAACCTGTTCTCTGCTGTCATAGCAATCGTCATTCTCTATAGCATTTAATATATCATTAAGTTCGTCTCCAAGGAACATTGACACAATCGCCGGAGGTGCTTCGTTTGCACCGAGTCGATGGTCATTTCCTGCACCCGCAACCGATATTCTGAGTAAATCCTGATACTCATCAACAGCCTTTATAACTGCACAGAGTAACAAAAGGAACTGTGCATTTTCATAAGGGGTATCACCTGGCTCTAAAAGGTTTACACCAGTGTTTGTGGATATAGACCAGTTATTATGTTTACCGCTTCCGTTCACTCCGTCAAAGGGCTTTTCGTGGAGAAGACAAACCATATCATACTTTCTTGCAATTTTCTGCATAAGCTCCATAGTAAGCTGATTATGGTCTGTTGCAATATTTGTGGTGGTATATATAGGAGCAAGTTCGTGCTGAGCAGGAGCTGCCTCGTTGTGCTCTGTTTTTGCAAAGACCCCGAGTTTCCAAAGCTCTTCGTCAAGCTCTTTCATAAAAGCTGCTACACGCGGTTTTATAGTACCAAAATAGTGGTCCTCCATCTCCTGTCCTTTAGGTGCTTTTGCACCGAAGAGAGTTCTTCCTGTATAGATAAGGTCTTTTCTCTGTTCATAAAGGTCTTTATCTACAAGAAAATATTCCTGCTCCGATCCAACTGTTGTTTTAACAGAGGTAACATCATCATTTCCAAAAAGCTTTAATATACGCATTGTCTGCTTATTAATAGCTTCCATTGAGCGAAGAAGAGGTGTCTTGTTGTCAAGAGCCTCTCCGCCATATGAACAAAAAGCTGTAGGTATGCAAAGGGTTTTATCCTTTATAAAAGCATAAGATGATGGGTCCCAAGCTGTGTATCCTCTTGCCTCAAAAGTGGCTCTGAGTCCGCCTGACGGGAATGAAGAAGCATCGGGTTCTCCTTTTACAAGCTCTTTTCCGGAAAATTCCATAATAATTTTTCCGTCTTTCGTAGGTGTGATAAAACTGTCATGTTTTTCCGCAGTAATTCCTGTCATTGGCTGAAACCAATGAGTATAATGTGTAGCACCTTTTTCTATTGCCCAATCCTTCATAGCATTGGCAACAACAGATGCAACACTTAGCTCAAGATGTTTTCCGTCTTTTATAGTCTTTTGAATTGTCTTATATGCATCCCTTGGAAGTCTTTCTTTCATGACGGTGTCATCAAACACCAAAGAACCAAAAATTTCTGAAATATTGCTCATGATTTTACCTCTCTCTTTTGTATCGAAAAGGCGCTACGGAGCTAAAATCCGCAGCGCCTGCTTGATTTGTCGACAACAACTTTAGCTTAGCAGCCCCACTCGGACAAACTTAAGCAAAAATTATTCTTCGCTATCATCTGCATCAAAATCAATTTCAATTGCTTCTTTGCAGTTTGGACAAATGATTTCATCGTCTCCCTCAAAGCAATCTTCATCTATGCAGATAACATCTCCGCAATTAGGACATTCGAGTTCATAATACTCAACATCATCATAATCGCAATCTTCGCCGCAGCAGTCGCAGTCGCCATCGCAACCGTCGATAAGCTCTTCTTCAATCTCAGCCAAATCGTCATCAATAAGATCTACTTGCTGGGCAATTTCATCCTGATAATCATATATATCATCAAGGGTATCATTAATCTCTTCAAGAACATCAACAATGGCAGAAAAAATCTTGCCTTCGTTTGACTCAGCATCGACGCCGAGACCTTCTATAAGTCCTTTTAAATATGAAACTTTGTTAGATACATTCTCCATGACAATTCTCCTTTAACAGATAATTATACTCTTTCCATGTACTCGCCGGTTCTTGTGTCAACTCTGATTACATCTTCCTGGTTAACAAAAAGCGGAACGCTGATTGTTGCACCTGTTTCAAGAGTAGCAGGTTTTGTAGCACCAGTTGTTGTATCGCCTTTAAATCCCGGCTCTGTTTCTGCAACAACAAGTTCAACAAATGTAGGAGGCTCTACACCAAATACATTTCCTTTGTATGAAAGAACCTTAACAACCATATTTTCTTTAACAAATTTTAATGAATCACCAAGCTGTTCTCTTGAAAGAGGCATCTGTTCAAATGACTCCTGATCCATAAAATAGAAAAGTTCTCCGTCATTGTAGAGATACTCATAGTCTTTTCTTTCAATATGAGCTTTAGGCATTTTTTCTGTAGGTCTGAAAGTTTTTTCAACCACACCGCCGGTAATAACATTTTTAAGTTTTGTTCTTACAAACGCTGCACCTTTACCTGGTTTTACATGCTGGAACTCAACAATCTGGAATACGTTTCCGTCAAGTTCAAAAGTTACACCGTTTCTGAATTCTCCTGCTGTTATCATAATTTTCATTCCTTTCGTTTGCAAAAGGCGTTTTAGCTTTAAATCAATTTAAAGCACAGCCTTGAATTTACATTTCTATAGATAATAACATTTTACTGTATTTTTGCACATATTGCAAGTCTTTTTTGTAAATTTATTAAATTTTTACCAATTCCTTTGTAGATTTTGACAAAATTGAGCATCCGTCTTCGGTAATTAAAACCAAATCCTCTATTCTGACTCCACATTCGCCTGTTATATACACACCCGGCTCTACAGTGACAATATTGCCAGGAACAAGGGTTTTATCGCATCTAGAATTGAGAGACGGGCTTTCGTGAATTTTAAGCCCTACTCCATGTCCGAGACCATGGCCATAACAATCCTTATATTTATCATTTAATACCTTATAAGAATAGTTGTGTATATCAGAGCAGACTGCACCGGGTTTTACCATAGAGAGGCACTCAGACTGAACTTTTTTTACAGTTTCGTACACTTCAAGCTGAAAATCGGTAATGTCTCCTACCGCAACAGTTCTGGTCATATCGCTGCAATATCCGCCGCACATACAACCGTAGTCAAGGACTATCATATCTCCGTTTTGTATAACATTGTCTCCCGGGCGTGCGTGAGGCATCGCACCTCTTTTGCCGGTTGCTACTATCGGCTCAAACGAAAGGGCATCTGCTCCGTTTTTTCTCATAAAAAATTCTAACTCTGTGGCGATATCCTTTTCGGTTACCCCCTGTCTTATATAAGACAGAATATGTTCAAAAGCCATATCTGAAATAGACGCTGCCTTTTGTATTAAGCATATTTCCTCAGGCTCTTTTATGCTTCGTATATCTTCTAAAATATTATCTCCGTTTACAAGATTTTTTATGTCTTTTGAAAAGCGGGAATAGTCAAAATAGCTTATGGACTTATTCTCAAAGCCTACGAGTATTTTATCATCAACAAAAGAAGACAGGTTAAAATCTGATATATCATAGACGTAAAAATCCTTTGCCTGCTCTCTTGCCTGTTCTATGTAGCGAAAATCCGTTACAAGAAGAGAATGGTTTTTGCCAAAAAGTGCATATCCTGCCGAGCCTGAAAAGCCTGTAAAATAGCGTAGATTGACCGTATCTGTGATAAGAAAAGCATCTATTGACAAATCTTCCATGGCTGAAAGGAGTTTCATGCATCGGTTGTTCATATATTTAACCTTCCTTTTTTGCAGTCTTTTTTCCTGTCTTACAAAATTCAATTACAGGACAATTTATGCAATCAGGCTTTCTTGCCCTGCAATATGCTCTGCCGTGATATACAAGCTGATGGCAGAATTTACTCTGAATATCGGGTGGTATAATCTTCTTTAACTGAAATTCAATCTTTACAGGGTCGGTATCTTTTGTAAGGCCCATTCTGTTTGACAATCTTATGCAGTGGGTGTCAACAACAACTGCAGGTTTATTATATACATCTCCAACTATAAGATTTGCCGTCTTTCTTCCGACACCGGGAAGAGTGACAAGGTCTTCGATTGTATCGGGGACTTGTCCGTTAAAATCCTTTATGATTTTTTGGGCAGTAGCAATAATATTTTTTGCCTTGCTATGATAAAAGCCACATGATTTTATATAAGTTTCGAGTTCCTCTAGGTCTGCATCTGCATACATTTCAAGGCTCGTGTATTTTTTAAACAAATCCTTGGTGACAATGTTTACTCTGGCGTCGGTGCACTGTGCAGAAAGCATTACTGCAATGAGAAGCTCATAGTCTTCGGTGTAATCAAGAGAACATTTGGCATCTTTGTACACAGAAGAAAAAACATCATAAACATTTTTTACTATTTCTGATTTTTTCATTAATTTCCCTCAACATCCGCCTCTTCGTTATTGTCGCCTGTTCTTGGAGAAACATGTGCATCGGGATTTATCTCAGGCTTTAATGAAACCTTAACAGAAGTCTCTTTTAAAACAACATTTTCAGAATATGCCGACAAATCTATGGGGACATCTATAGTTGTATCCTCAAAAACATCTGATGTATTAATGGGGGTTGTATAAAGCTCTGTTATATTGTCAACAACACCCTTATTACCCATAATAGTAACGGTTTCAGGCTCTGTATTTATAACTGTTATAGGCTCGCCTTTGGAATTGGTTTCCAAAGAAAGCACAGGAATAACTTTTACGCTTTTTGCATATAAAATTGAACATTTGACATCGCTGTATTCAATATTTTTGCTTATTCCCTCGTCAAGGATTTCCTTGCCGGCAGCGTTATAGAGTTTTATTTTATATAGTCCGGAAACATCCTCAGATGCATCTGTTACATCAACGGTTGCAGATACAGTCTCTATAGCTCTGACAACAGACCCGGGACCTGTAATTTTCACAGTCTCCGGATTAAGAGTGATTTCACCGATTTCAAATCCCGACTTTAGTTCTCCAACAACGTTTACAGTAACGGTTTTTTCCTCTGTAACAACCCTGTCGACTACCAAATCTACATAATACGGACTTTTCTGAAGAATTTCAATACCGTCAACGCCAACATTTACAGACAACGGAATATGATGTTTTCCGTCTGTTTTTATGTCTCCAAGATTAACATTGCACACAACGTTTGATGTCTTTACCGATGCAAGTGCTGTTCTGGTGCCTTTTAATTTTAAATCAGCAGTTTTAATGTTACCGCTTATTATAACAAGTTTTCCGCTTTGAAGGTCAGATGTTTCATTTGCATAAGTTACGGGAATTCCCCTTATCCATGTTTCAAAAACAGGGTTTTGGTTGTATGAAACATAAACCCACAAAAAGATTGCAAAAACTACTGACATGAACATAAGAAAATAATCTGATTTTAAAAGCTTTTTCATTTTTTGTTCACCATCCAGTTTTTCCAGAATTTTTTGGCTCCCGTGGTTTCATCGGCATTCTTTTCAGGCTGCATCATTTTATCAAGATATTTTTCAAGCTGCTTTGACGAGAGATTTCTGGTGATTTCTCCGTTACAAGCAACAGATATTGTGCCTGTTTCCTCGCTGACAACAACAGATATGCAGTCAGTTATCTCTGAGATGCCCACTGCAGCTCTGTGTCTTGTGCCCATTTCCTTGCTCAGATTATTATTCTGAGTAAGAGGGAGAAAACAAGCTGCAGATTTAATAACATTGTCTCCAATTACAGTTGCACCGTCATGCATAGGTGTGTTGGGAGTAAAGATGTTTATAAGAAGCTCTGCCGATACCTTTGCATTCATATCTGTGCCGGACGCCATAATATCTCCAAGCTTTGTCTTTCTCTCCATAAGAATAAGTGCACCTATTTTTTGAGATGACATATATTCCACAGCATCGCATATTTTATGATTAATATTTTCCTCTTCGTATATTCCGGAAAAAACCTTGCTCATAGTTGTGGTGCCCATTTTTTCAAGAATGCGTCGAAGCTCCGGCTGAAATACTACTACAAGGGCAAAAAAACCAAGCTGCATAGTGTTTGACAATATGTAGCTGCTGACATTAAAATCAAGCCAGTCAGATATCTGGGTGATAGCCACAAGGATTAAAACACCCTTTATAAGCTGTGCCGCACGGGTTTCTCTCACCAGTTTAAAACATTTATATATGGCATAAGAAACGATTGCAACATCTATAAAATCCCTGATGCGTATCATACGAAGATTATCCATTATGTAAGGAAAAATTTCTGCCACAATTACACACCTCCATTGGTTTTTTGTTTTAGCTGTTCATACAGCATCATGCCGCAGCAGACTCCCACATTAAGGGACTCTGCATTGCCGGGCATTGGTATTTTTATTTTATCTGTACAGAGCATTTCAGTTTCATAGCAAATTCCGTTTGCTTCATTTCCCATGACAATAACTGTTTTTCCTGTAAGGTCTGTTTCATAGGAGAGTTTATCTCCGCAAGGAAATGTGCCGATAATTTTATATCCGTTATCAGAAAGAAAAGGAAGGATATCACCATTGTCAAAATACACGGGAACATTGAAGATACTTGCCATGGTTGACCTTATAACCTTGGGGTTATAAATATCCACACAACCCTTTGAAACGACTACTGCATCAATCCCCATGGCATCAGAGGTACGCAGGATTGTGCCCATGTTTCCGGGGTCTGTGACAGAATCAAGATAGACAATGCTGCTATGCTCAAGATTTTTAAGTCTGTCATCTTCGGAAAGATACTTTACAACTGCAATTATGCCCTGAGAATTTACTGTAGATGAGATTTCATCAAAAAGCTTTTTGTCCATTAAATAAGCCTTGTCACTTATATCGGCAGAAAAATCAAATCCATCGCAGATAATGATATATTCTACATCGGCTCCGTGCTTTATGGCGTCAGATACCAGACGGAGTCCCTCGAGAATAAACTTTTTCTGCTTTTTTCTGTCATGGGATGTAAGTAGCTTTTTTGTGTTTTTAAATATTAAATTTGAACTGCTTTCTATTTTCATATTCATATTATCAGTCCTGTTTTTTGATATAATTAGTCATAGTATACATTATACAGCAAAGAGGAATAAAAGTCAACAAAAAAGAGCCTTTTAAAGCATCTTAAAAAGGCTCTTTGCATCTACAATATCTATTGTTTTTCTACATATTCTGTCCCTGATAATTTTTATACGGTGTTACTCTTTCACGGCTTACATAGGTTTCG
>JAZUPR010000078.1:0-2256 GCA_045605285.1 Clostridia bacterium
AACATAAAATTATTGTCCTTTCTTATATTATACATTTTATTAAAAATAAATCAATATAAAAAATAATATTTTTGTAAACAGTAAAGCTTTTTTTCATATTATAATAATGAATATATTTTTATATTCACTAATACCCATGAGTAATTTAAGGAGAGAGAAATGAGCAAGGTTCTTATTGTCTTTGCATCAGCTACAACAGCCAATAAGATAAAAAGCGAACTTGAGAGAAAATTCTCTATTAAATCATCTGTAGTACAAACACCAAGTAACCTTGGATTTCGAAGCTGTAGTTATAGTGTTAAGCTAAGTGAGAATGATTTGTATACAGCCTGGAATTTAATTAAAAATGTCAATGTTTATACAAAAGGTGTATATCGCGAGAGTGATTATTCAAAAGTTTTGTAGAGGTGTTTATGTTGATATATTTTGATAATGGTGCTACATCTTGGCCAAAACCCAACAGGGTCTACAGAGGTGTTTATGAGTATATGAAACATCATGGAGCAAACCCCGGAAGAAGTGGTCACAGGATGGCAAGAGAATCATCAGATATGATATATTGCTGCAGAGAGCTTGTTTCATCTCTTGTCGGGCTTGAAAATCCCTCTGATATTATTTTTACAAAAAATACTACAGAGGCGCTCAACATCGTTATCAAAGGTGTTTTAAAACCCGGTGATGAAGCAATATGTACCAGCATGGAGCATAATTCTGTATACAGACCTCTTGACAAGATGTCAGAGCGGGGTGTAAAATTTCATATTGTATGGGGCAATGAAAATGGCGTTATAAGTCCTTCGCAAATTGAAGAAAAAATAAATAATAATACTAAACTTATAATAGTAAATCATGTTTCAAATGTTTGCGGAACTATTCAGGATGTTGATGCCATAGGAGAAATTGCCCGTAAAAAAGGTGTTCTATTTCTTGTTGACGGAGCACAAAGCGGTGGAATTATTAAATATAATATGAAAAACATTGATTTTTTGTGCCTTGCCGGACATAAAGGTTTGTACGGTCCTATGGGTACAGGGATTTTGTGTATAAATTCTTCCTATAATTTGTCATCTTTGATGGAGGGTGGTACAGGAAGCTATTCTTCAGAATTTTCTCAGCCATATGAACTTCCTGACTATCTTGAGAGTGGTACACTCAATGGTGTTGGAATAGCAGGTCTTTTAGAAGGTGTAAAATTTGTAACCGTAGTTGGTGAAGATGAGATTTTGTCTCATGACAGAGCGCTTCGTAAGTATTTTGTGGAAGGATTAAGCACTATACCAAATACTGTAGTATATGGAGAAAAAGATTCTGCTCTTACCACAGGTGTTGTAGCTTTTAACAGAATTGATATGGATTGTGTAAACCTTTCAGCTGTTTTGGATGATAAATATGCCATAGCGTCAAGAGCTGGTTTTCATTGTGCATACCCTGCACATAAAACCATTGGAAGTATTAATGGTGCAGTCAGATTCAGCTTTGGATATTTCAATACAAAAGAGCAGGTTTCAAAAGCATTATTTGCAATTTCACATGCAAA
The DNA here is from genome assembly GCA_045605285.1 of Clostridia bacterium. Classification (GTDB taxonomy): domain Bacteria; phylum Bacillota; class Clostridia; order UMGS1810; family UMGS1810; genus RGIG4708. The sequence goes on from JAZUPR010000078.1 coordinate 1,538, forward strand.
ATAAAATATTAAATCATCTGCATTTTTTGCAGATGATTTGTACATACGGAGGAACAAATGAAAGTAAATATTATATGTGTTGGTAAACTTAAAGAAGATTAACTTTCAAACGGAATAAAAGAATATTCAAAGCGGTTGTCACGATTTGCAACAGTTAATATAGTTGAGCTTTCAGATGAAAAAATTCCTGATAATGCATCAGACTCTATTTGTGAAAAAATTAAAGAAACAGAAGGCAAAAAAATCCTTGCCAGAATAGGCAAGGATGATTATGTAATAACTCTTTGTGTAGAGGGAAAACAAATGCCGAGTGAGGAATTTGCATCCACCCTGTCAGATGTTTTAATATCTGGTAAAAGCACAATATCTTTTATAATTGGCGGTTCTTTGGGACTAAGTGATGAGGTTAAAAAAATCAGCAATTTAAGGCTTTCTTTTTCAAAGATGACATTTCCTCACCAACTTATGAGACTGGTTCTTATGGAGCAGATATACAGAGCATTTAAAATAAATGCAAACGAACAATACCATAAGTGATTTATATTATAAATGATTCCAGAATCAATACAAATCCAGAGCATGCGACAGCCACGTGAAAAAGGTTTCCACCAAACCATGCGGTTATAACGCCAACTATGAGTGCACCTGTTCCCGAAATGGGACTCTGGGTGCATTTTATTATTGTGGGAAAAGTCATTATTGCAAGTGTCACATACGGT
>JAZUPR010000079.1:0-2060 GCA_045605285.1 Clostridia bacterium
CCGACTCATACAAAAGGCTTATTGCTCCATCTGTGGAAAGAGAAATCAGAAATTCTCTCACAGAAGAGGCAGAGAAAAAGGCAATCGGTCTTTTTTCAAAAAATCTTTATCAGCTCCTTATGCAACCGCCTTTTAAAGGGCTTTCTGTCCTTGGTGTAGACCCCGGTTACCGCACAGGCTGCAAGATTGCAGTTGTAGACGAAACAGGCAAGGTGTGTGCAACAGATGTTATCTTTTGCACTCTGCCTAACCACGATACAGAAAAAAGTGCTGATGTTGTAAGAGCACTCATAGATAAATATGATGTAGACCTTGTTGCCATAGGCAACGGAACTGCATCAAAGGAGTCTGAGATTTTTATTGCCGAGACTCTTAAGACAATTTCCAAAAAAGTGCATTATATAATGGTGTCCGAGGCGGGAGCTTCTGTTTACTCTGCATCAAAACTTGCAAGTGAAGAATTTCCTGATTTTACCGTCGAGCAAAGAAGCGCAGCATCTATTGCCCGAAGAATTCAGGACCCTCTTGCAGAGCTTGTAAAAATTGACCCAAAAGCCATAGGCGTGGGTCAGTATCAGCACGATATGAATCAAAAAGAACTGTCACTCGCCCTTTCGGGAGTTGTGGAAAACTGTGTAAACAGCGTTGGTGTAGACTTAAATACCGCATCGGGAGCACTGCTTTCTTATGTGTCGGGCATAGGTCCTGCTATTGCCAAAAATATTGTTGCATACAGAGAAGAAAACGGAAAATTCCTTGCCAGAAAAGAGCTTTTAAAGGTAGCCAAACTCGGTGCAAAAGCCTTTACCCAGTGTGCAGGATTTTTAAAAATCAGCGATGCAAAAAATATACTCGACTCCACATCGGTGCATCCTGAGTCCTATGATGTTGCAAAAGACCTTATTCTTCTTGCAGGATTTTCTATGGACGATGTAAAAAACGGACAAATTTCTGACATAAGAGAAAGGCTTAAAGATGCTGATGTAGCCTCTGTCTGCGACAAGCACTCCGTGGGAATGCCCACAGTAAACGATATTGTGGACTCACTCTTAAAGCCTGACAGAGACCCGCGAGACGAGTTTCCAAAGCCTGTGCTTATGGCAGATGTCATGGGTATCGAAGATTTAAAGGTCGGCATGGTGCTTTCGGGCACGGTAAGAAATGTTATAGACTTTGGTGCTTTTGTGGATATCGGTGTGCATCAGGACGGGCTTGTGCACATATCCCAGATAAGCAATAAATATATATCACACCCAACAGATGTTCTCTCTGTAGGCGATGTTGTCAAGGTAAAGATAATTGATATAAATCTTTCAAAAAAGAGAATTTCCTTGTCCATGAAAGAGGCATAATATGAGTATGACAAAAACCGAACTTCGGGATAAAATGAAAAAACTAAGAAGAGAGTTTGCGGAAAAAGACGAGGCATCGGAAAAGATACAGAAAAAAATTTTGTCTATGGATGTGTTTTTAAAAAGCTCCTGTGTGTGCATCTATTCTTCGGCTTTTGGAGAGGTTGGCACAGATGAGCTTATAGAAAAAGCCATCTCTATGAAAAAGAAAATTCTTCTTCCGAGAAGTAATGAAGACGGAACCCTTTCTCTTATAAGATACAATGGCAAATTCCGCAAGGGACTTTTTGGCATAAAAGAGCCTGACAGCGATGAAACAGGAGATTACACCGAGCCTGACCTTATCATTGTACCGGGGATTGCCTTTGCAAGAGACGGACACCGCCTTGGCTTTGGCAAGGGATATTATGACAGGTTTTTAGAAAAATCAAATGGCTATAAAATCGGTCTTTGCTACAGCTTTCAGCTTTTTGACGAAATACCCTCTGATAGCTTTGATGTTTCCATGGATGCCATTGCTTGTGAAAAAGAAGTAATTATATTGTAGGGGACGATGCCCACATCGTCCCGTGTGGTTTTTGATAAATATTAATTATACCTACTTTTGTGGGGACAAAAGTAGCAAAAACCCTCGGGGGAGTTTCGATTCTCCCCCCATCCCCCCTGCAAACGACCAAAGGCTCTGCCTTTGGAAACCAAAAATAATGT
>JAZUPR010000080.1:0-11352 GCA_045605285.1 Clostridia bacterium
TATTCTAATATAAGGATTTTGTATTATATAGTTAAAATGCTGTATTGTTTTAAAACCAATTTTGCTTGCGATTTCTTCAATTACTTTCCAACTTTCAATATTTACTTTTCTTATGGCGCTGTTACCAATTACAATAACATATTTTCCACCATGGTTCATTTGAATATATACATTTCGCAAGTTGTTTTCCATATCTTCAAAAAATTTTTTTACAATTAACGCTCTTTTTTCATCTAATTGTACAATTTTATTATAATATAATTCCAACAACACACTTCTTTGTAATATTGAAAGATTATTCTTTTCTTCATTTGTATTTATTTTTTCCGTTCCAACATAGCAACTCTTTTTTTCTCGCAGCATTTCTTCCGTCAAGGTTGATAACCATAAATTTTCAAGACGCATAGTTCTTCCATAATCAAACGCGTTAATGTAAGGCGGAGAAGTAATTGCCAAGTCAATACCTAATGGAAAATCAAACGTTAAAGCGTCCCCCTCTATAATCTTTGTAGTTCCCATTTTTTCGACAGTTAATAGTTCTAACATCATTTGCTTGTATCTTTTGAAAACAGAAGACAACTCTTTTTCTACTGTTGGGGGAATTTTTGTTATTTTGTTGGATACATATGGTTTTGGAGATGTATCGTCTGCATTAGATACTTTTTTAATTATAGAAACCATACATAATTTAAAAAAATCTTTGACATCGATATCTATAATATTGTCGATATAGCTCTTTATTTTTCCCAGCTCATTTATTGTATTTACCGAAAACCAGTGTTCTAAATTATAAATTTCCGGCCTAAATGATGGTACATCTTCTCGGGAAAGTGTATGTATAAGTTCTAAATAATGTTTTTCTAGCAATTCTATTTGTTTAGAATTTAATTTTGTTGTTTTTACTTTTGTTATCAATTTTGCAATATCATCAATTTCTGTTCCATAAGCATCAAGTCCGTTTATATTGGCTTCTAATAGCGTTGTTCCACTCCCAGAAAATGGGTCAAATATTATTCCTTGTTTGCAAGATAAATATGTTTTTATTCCCCATCTAGGAATTTCAGGTATGAATTTACATGGATACTTAAACATACCATGTGTGTATGAATTAGGATTAGCCTGTTTTATTGCATAGGTTGCCCCCGTTATAATATCCTTGGGCAACGATTCAACTTCAATTATTTGCTCTTTGTTAGGCATACAATACTCTCCCTTAAAAATTTACCACTTTCTTTTGTCATCTCATATTGTTGAGAACTTGTAATAATATACCTGTCAACTTCTATTTTATCTACCTTAAATCCAATCATTTCAGCATATTCCGCTAATATTAAATCTGCAGGAAATACAATTCCGCCATATGCTGAATTCCCAACAACAATACAACAAAAGCCTTTATCATTTAACACTTTATAACTTTCCTCAATTACTTTAAACATATCATCATAATACAATTGAAGCATTTTTGGTATTTTCTTATCCCACAAATCCTTTTCTTGTAATTTGGATAAAAGATTTGACAATGTTTGGCTTTTTCTTTCTGCATCAACGCTCAAATCTCCGTTTAAATGTGAATGTAAAGATGCATTTCTTAATTTTTTTAAATCAGAATATTCTGATACAAACTTGCCAAACCACAATTCTAATTTGTAAATTTCTGTATAGTCAAAACAATTAGCATAGGGAGGTGAATAAATTATGCCTTCTATACTATCGGGACTTATTAATTTAGACATATTTAAACAAGATTCATTATATAATGTAAAGTCTCCGTTTTTGTTACTTTTAAGTAAATCAATATATATATTCTGATATTCCTCTAGTAACATCACTTTAGCATCATTAGGTGTAACTATGCGAGGTTTAACATATTTTTTTATTTTTAATCCGTTTCCTGCTTTTCTATAATTACACAAAGGTTCTAAACATGCCAACCATCCTAATTTTAATAAATTGATTACTTTTATATCAGCATTGCATTTATCAATAAGTACTCCGATGTTCATATAATATTTTTCAACTTCATCATTGAAAACTTTTGAACTAATAGATAACTTTGGCAATATATAATTATTATCACCTTTCTCAGCATTTTGAAGTATTTTTTCATACTCTTTTTTAAACTGATCTATAAACTCATTTGTATAATGTTCTAATTTGCATTTTGACAAAAAGAAAGAAAATGGGTTAACCTCAAAACCAATCCCAGAAAATCCCATGTTGTTTGCGGCTAATAGAGTGCTACCACTCCCAGAAAAAGGATCAAGTATAACACCTTCTTTATGTTTTGAATACTCTTTAATTAATTGCTCTACTAGTTCGATAGAAAATCCCTCTTTATATCTATACCATCTTTGAAAAGGTTTGTTCAAATCATCTGAATAATTTAACAAACTAGTATATGTGGCATTAGCACTCTCTGGGTATATAACTCTGTATTTTTTTTCTAGGTTTAAAATTTTTTCAAAGTACATGTTAGTTTTTTTATATCTTCCGTCTTCGGGTTTTTCAGCATTTGATGGTATTAGCCAAGTTTTCCCCTTTTTTATAACTCCATCAAGTCTTCCCTCTTCACATAAAATAGCAACTCGTCTTGCACTTATATTCCATTGTTTTGATATCTCTTTAGTAGTTAAATATTCCATACTTATCCCTCATCCCCCCTTTTTTATTATATTCTTGTATCTGAATAATATCAAGTGGTATTTGCTCATATTTGTGATTATACAGTTACTTTTTGCCATCTTTCGACACAATTCGACTTTTGTCAATACTGGCTAAAAAATTATATTTTGCTATTGAATAAAGTTCACTTTTTCAGGTAACTCTCCGTCTAATTGATATCTTTCAAAAACATGCAAAATCAATAGATACGCTATATAGTCAATTGGCATTGTTACTCCACGCTTAAATGCATTTTTACATTCTTTTTCCACAACAATTCTCTTATCGTTTACATATTCTATAATATCTGGAACATGAGTAATTCTTTTTTCAATTATTTTCTTTCTTCCCGAAGGCATCTTTTTTAATTTTGTATGTATTTCCGGCTCCTCAAGACAATCTTTATAAATTACAAAACTACCATCATACAACAAGCTATCTTCACTTTTTGATTTTCCACCATCATTCCAATTTTCGCCTGAATATGAGTAAATAACTAATTTATCATCTTCTAATTCTTTCTTACACGTACCAGTATATCCAAGACTCATAGTTATTCCTCCATTCTAATATTTCGACATTATCCAACAATCTTTACAAGGTTCGGATTAAGTTAAGGCTAAAATCGCAAATGTATAAAATCAAGCATATTATATACAAAAAGATTTTGTAGGTGATTTATATGTTTAAAAATTCTATACTAAATATCAAAATAAAGCCTTATGCGTTTGCAAGAATAAAAGGAAGCAATGACTATCCGCATATTAACGGTATTGTTTACTTTTACAAAGTACGGGAAGGCGTACTGGTTTCGATTCAACTAAATGGATTACCTGTATCTGATGACATTTGCAAAAAACCTATATTTGCAGTTCATATACACAGCGGCGGAAGTTGCACAGGTAACAACATCGACCCATTTGCAGACGCCATGATGCATTATAACCCCAACGATTGTGCTCATCCCTACCACGCAGGCGATTTGCCACCTATATTCGGTGTCGATGGGCTTGGTTTTTCTATGTTTTTGACAAACAGATTTTCCGCGGAAAAAATAATAGAAAAAACCATTATTATTCACTCTGCACCAGATGACTTTGCAACTCAACCATCTGGCAATTCCGGCACAAAAATTGCTTGCGGTGTAATTTCATCTGTATATTAAGCGATCATCGCTTAATATACACTTTTGTTGTCAAAAAGAATAAACATTTTAATATATTGACTTTCTCTAAGAATTAGTATTTATGTATTACATGAAGTGTTTATATCTTATACGCCTTTTCGGTAGGAATTGCAAACACTACTCCGTTTGCTTGGGTTGTAATGCCAAATTCTTTGTTTACATCTTCCATAATCTGTTTGCTTGTTTTAAGCGGAGCAAGAATACAAAGTATTTCACGCTCGCCGTCTATATCTGTTTTTCCAAGCTCCATAAGTATTTCAATTTCTGCAAGTCTGCCCTTAATAACAGTTCCGCCTGTTGCACCGGCTTTTCTTGCAACCTCCATAACATCGTCTGAGTAGCCTTCGTTAACAGATATAATAATCAAATTGTTATGATGTTCGTTTTTCATAGCACCATTTCCTTTTTCCAAATTTTTATCATTATTAAAGTCCAATATTTCTGTTAAAATTCTGCTTGAAGAAGAAATCTCAATAATAATCATAAGTCCGCCATATTTTGAATGGCTGGCAAAAGCAGTCCCAAAGTTTGCCATCATATCCTTAACAACAGATTCAGCACCAAGACTGATAACAATATCTTTATCAATTGAACCAAGTCCAAATATATCCATCATTTCCGTTGGTGCAGTGCCAGAGCCTACAGTCTGAAAATTTAATCGTATATCCATATTTTCCAATTCTTTAATAAGTTTTTTCCCTTTATCAAGCTCAACAATTGACAAAAGAAGCATAGGGCGTTTATTCATTTATATATCCCTCCTCATCAAAGAAAATAATATCATCCTCAATCATACTGATTTCGGTATGAAGTTTTTTAATCATCATTGCACGTTTTCTTCTTTCATAAAGACCAAGTGTCTGAATCGTTATAAGCGGAGTCATAGCAATCATTGCTACAATACCGAAAGCATCTGTCATAAGATTACCGCCTATGGCTTCACAAGCACCCATTGCAAAAGGAAGCATAAAAGTTGATGTCATAGGTCCACTTGCAACACCGCCTGAGTCAAAGGCTATACCCGTATATATATTGGGCACAAAAAAGCTTATGACAAGCGAAACTGCATATCCAAAAATCAAAAATGGCATTACGGAAATCCCCGTAAGAACTCGAAGCATTGAGATACCCACTGACACGGAAACACCTACCGAAAGAGCAACTGCAACAGCTCTTTGAGTGATGGCACCGCTTGTTATTTCATTTACCTGGCGTTTAAGCGAGTGTACTGCAGGCTCAGCAGAGACTACAAAGTAACCCATTACCATTCCTATAGGCACAAGCATGGCCTTAAAGGAGCTTTCTGCAATCTTTGCACCTATCAGTCTTCCTGCAGGCATAAAACCAACATTTGCACCAGTAAGAAAAAGAACCAGTCCTATATATGTGTAAACAAAACCTACAGACATTCTTAAAATATTATGTATATGAAATCGTCTTGTAATCAACTGAAAAACAACAAAAAGCAAAACAATCGGCACAAATGCACCTGCAACTTCTTTTGCATACACAGGCAGAGCAAGTGTAAACTGTCTGAAAGCTTCTATAGTGGTGAGAACATCAGGAATTTCGTAAACTGAAGTAGCGGGATGCGGTTTATAAAAGATACTAAGCAAAAGCACCGATAAAATAGGCCCTATACTGCACAGTGCAACGAGTCCAAAGCTATTTTCTCCTGTATGCTTTCCTTTTTTTACTGATGCAAGACCTGCACCCAGTGCCATTATAAAAGGAACCGTTATGGGTCCTGTGGTTACTCCGCCCGAATCAAATGCAGTTGCAACAAATTCACTTGGAGCAAAAAACGAAAGTGCAATAATTAAAATATAAAATATCCAAAGAAGTGTTCTTAAAGGAATTTGTTTTTTATTTCTTAAAAGAGTTATGCTTAAGAATACGCCGACACCAATGCCAACACATATAATAAGCATAGAATTTGGAATTGTCGGTACTTGTTCTGCAAGCACCTGCAAATCGGGTTCTGAAACTGTGATAAGAAATCCAAGAACAAAGCATATAATGAGCGGGATTATTATCTTATTATTTTTATTTAAAGATTTTCCTATTCCGTCTCCCAATGGCTCCATAGATATTCCCGAACCTACGGTGAAAAAACTCATTCCCAAAATGAGCAAAATTGTTCCGAACATAAACAACACCAATACACCTGTGTCAAGTGATACACAGGTTACAGAAAGTATAAGAACAATAATTGCAATTGGCAAAACCGAAGAAAGTGATTCTTTTATTGATGAAAAAATGTGTGCCATTTTATATACTCCTATTGTCATTAATAATAAAATAATTATAGTGGTTTAAGTTTTATAATTTTTTATGGAAAAAGAACTGATTATCCATTTAAAATCATACTCTTCTCCAACATCTATTATACTTTAAAAAATAGAGTATTTCAAGTTATATTCCCTATTTATAATAGATATATTTTGCTACAAATTAAAATACGAAGCGACTTAAAGTCGCTTCGTATTTTATGAACTACACAAAAAAGGATTGAGGAAGTCCTCAATCCTTTTTAAAATCAGTTAATAATCATTACGGTAGTTGCAGAGATAACTCCTGAACCGATTGTTCCATATACAGTCACCTGATTGTTTACCAAAAGGTCTGAAAGTTTCTTTGCTTTTCCGTTTACATCTATAATAGTAGTTTTGGAGTTTACAATTACAGTATTTGCCTCAACAACGCCTGTTGCGGGGTCAGCGTGTGTAACCTGGAACACATTTGCAGCAGGTGTAACACTTATAACAGAACCAGTAAAGATTTTTGACTCTGTTTCAAATGATGATACAACCTTTGTTATAGTGTTGCTCTCTACATTTACTGTTACAACAGAATTTGTGCGGAGGTCATAAATAGAATTTGTGGTTGAACCTGCAATTGCATATTCAGCAGTTGCAGATATCGGATATGTGATATCTTCTCCGTCAATTCTTATAGTAAGCTTTGGATTAGCACTGATAAGAATTGCAGAAATTGTACCTGTAGCTGTGGTATTTTTGCTTGTAGCAGTCATTTTTGCTATTCTGTCATACTCAAGAGTAAGTACTACAACATCACCCTGAGTAAGCTCGGTAGCATCACAAGTTTTGCCATTTCTTGTTATTGTTGCGGAATCCTTGAAGAGATATTCTTTTACATCTCCGTTTTTATCTTCAACTGCAACTCTGAAAATCGGGTCATAATAAATTGCTGAAACAATACCAGATGAAGTTGTGGTTTTATCACTTGCTTCTATTGCTCTTACGTTTCCTGATTTAACATTGATTTTTACATAGCTGTTTACTTTAAGAGCCGCAAGACCAACGCTGTCTCCGTTATATGTGATAGCCGCATCGCTTGTTACTTTATAAGTCTTTTTATCTTTTGAAGGCTCTGTAGCATCTTCTGCTAAAAGAGCAACGCTGATGGATGGATTTGCAGCAGAGGTTGAAACAGATGTAAGTACACCGTAGAGAACTTCATCAGCGTTTGACGGAGTAAAGTCTAAAGCATAAACGCTGCCATCTTTATATGTAACAGATGCAACATAACCAACATTTATTTCAGAGATAGTAATTCTCTCTCCCTGATATCTATAAATTACGCCAGGAAGAAGAGTATGTGAATAGGTCTGTCCCTGTGAATCCTTTATTTTAATAACGCTTGTTACAGTATTCATCTCTACAACTGTACCGGATTTGAATTCATAACCAGTTTTAGCCTGGAGCTTCTGCAATACAACTGCAGCCTGTGCTCTTGTAACATTTGTATTTGGAGAGAATTTATTTTCATCCATACCATTCATAAGATTCTGCGCAGTTACAAACTCTACATATTTCTTTGCACTTGCAGGGATTTCAGCAGCATCGGAATACTGAAGATTTGCTGATGCTGAAAGACCTTCTTCTCCGTCAAGAGCTTTTGTAAGAAGAATAGCAATTTCATATCTCTTAAGAGCATTGTTATAGTTTGACTTGCCGATATAATCTTCAAGCTCGCTCTCTTTTATAATACCTTTTGCAACAAGATATGAAACTTCTTTTTCTCCAAAAGCAAGTTCAAATCCTGAAAGTGTTTCTTCATATTTATCAACTGCTTCCTGTGAGAATGTCTCGTTCTCTGCATCATTGCATCCGAGAATTCTGGATACAAGTGCAAGACCTTCTAATTTTGAAATTGATTTTTCAGGATTAAAAGTACCATCCTCATAACCCTTGATAATACCTTTATCAGCCATTGAGTTGATTGCTTCAATTGCCCAACCGTACTTATCCTGAGAAACATCAGGAAAAGCTGCATATGCAGTTGTCATAACAAAACATACTGCCAAAATGACTGAAACCACAATTTTTTTAACTTTGAAACTATTCATACTGTAAACCTCCTTGAATTTTATATCAAATCCACACCGAGATACGGTATGGCATTTAATGACAAATCTGCAATTTTTCCACTTTGCCACTCATAATAAGCGCTACACGCTATCATAGCGGCATTATCGGTACAATATATTGGTGACGGGTAAAAAATCTGCATATCACCGCACCTTGAATCGACTTCCTGTCTCAAGCGTCTGTTTGATGCTACTCCGCCTGCCAGAGCAATCTTTGAAACGCCGACATCGTGTGCTGCCATAACAAGATTGTCAACAAGCACTTCTACAACAGAACGCTGGAATGATGCTGCAACATCTGCTTTATTTACTTCTTCACCCTTTTGCTCAAGATTGTGAAGATAGTTAATAACACCTGTTTTTATACCGCTGAAGCTAAAATCGTAGCAACCTTTTCCAAAAGACACTTTCTTAAAAGGCACTGCATTTTCATCACCCGAAAGCGAAAGTTTATCAACCTTTGGTCCACCCGGATATCCGAGCCCCAGAACTCTTGCAACTTTGTCAAAAGCTTCACCCGCCGCATCGTCTCTGGTCTGACCGAGAATCTGATATTCTGTATAGCTTTTTACATAAATAATATGGCTATGACCACCGGAACAAACAAGACAAACAAAGGGTGGTTCAAGCTCTTTATGTTCAATATAATTTGCACATATATGAGCCCTTATATGATGCACAGGTATGAGAGGTTTATTTGCAGCATAGCTTAAAGCCTTTGCACTTGAAACTCCCACAAGTAATGCTCCCACAAGACCGGGGGCATAAGTAACACCTATGGCATCTATCTCAGAAAGTGTGGCTCCTGCATCTGAAAGTGCCTGGTCGATGACGGGGTTTATAGCTTCAAGATGCTTTCTGGAAGCAATCTCGGGTACTACTCCGCCAAATTGAGTATGTATATCTATCTGCGAGGAAATTACATTTGACAAGACATCGCGTCCGTCTGACACGACAGCGGCAGATGTTTCATCGCAGGATGTTTCTATACCTAAAATCAGTGCCAAAATATCACTGCCCTTCAATAATTAATGTGTAAAGCATAGCATCTTCATTATTATCGGGATAATAATTCCTTCTCTCCCCGACTTTTTTAAATCCAAATTTTTCGTAAAGTCCGACTGCAACCATATTGGAAGAGCGAACCTCAAGATTTATAATGGTTAATCCGCTATCCCTACAATAGTTTATAAAACTTTCTAAAAGACAAGATGCAAAGCCGCATTTTCTAAATTCTTTTCTCACAGCTATTCTGTCAATATTTATCTCGTCGAGAACGGTTGAACAGAGCATATATGCAACGATATTATCATTCTCAGTAAGAACAAAACCTCGTTTTAATGGATTGGAGCAATCAGACTGCAAAGATGTAAGACTATAGCTATCGGGAAAAATATCTTTTTCCATCTCAAAAATACTATAACACTGAGTAGTTTTCAAAACTTCAAAATTCATGAAATCTGCTCCTTGATTTCTTCATACAAAAGCTCAATGAGTTTATTGATTTCTTCAAGACAGAAATTATAAAAAATCTGACTTTTACCATAGGGGTCTGTTATATCTTCTATAGAGTCAAGCACATATTCAGAAAGAGTAAAAATCTTATATTTTTGTTCAGGATATAATCTTAAAAGCTCTTTTTTCTGGCTATATGTCATAGTGAGAACAATATCAGAGTTTTTAACATCATCGCTATTAATTTGCTGAGCGGTATGTTTAAAATCATTAATGCCAGCAAGTTTTAAAGCTTCAAGAGATTTTGGATTTATCATATCCATACTGTGAACGCTTGTGCCTCTGGAAGAAACCTCCACTTCCAGTTTTTCGCTCTCACATTTTTTCTTTAAAAGTGCCTCAGCCATAGGGCTTCGACAAGTATTCCCTGTACAAACAAACGTAACTCTCATAAGTTCAACCCTCAAACATTTACAATGTTAAATCCGGCAGATTTGAACAATCTGTTCTTTACTGCAACACCAATGCCATCTTGCTCCTGAAATTCTGCATAAACCGTTTTGATATTATGTTCATCAAACAATCGAAGATTATAAAACAAGGTCCTGGCATAGGACTGCATATCGCTTCCGGCAGATATAACGCAATCTGCATTTTCATATATATTTCCGTCAAAGGACAGAACGCCAACTGACTCTTTATTTAAAATTTCATTTTGTATATATATTCTACGGTTTTCTTTATCACCAGAAACGACAATTACATCAGCCTTTGGAGAATAATGAGTATATTTCATACCTGGGCACTTGGGCTTGTCCACAAACTGAAAAATCTTAGAGTCCATTATGGTTTCCGGCACGACATCTTTAAGCATCGAAAGAGTTATACCACCCGGACGAAGGACAATTGGATACGCGCCCGATACATCTACAACAGTAGATTCAAGACCAATTTCACAGCCTTCTCCATTTATTATATAATCAACTCTTCCATTCATATCGTCAAGGACATGCTTATATACTGTAGGACTTGGGCTGCCCGAAAGATTTGCAGACGGTGCGGCGACAAATCCTGTGGACAATGTTATAAGTTCCTGTGCAACAGGGTTTGACGGAAATCTTACTGCTACTGTATCAAGACCTGCCGTAACGTTAAGGGGTACATTATCCTGTTTTTCAAAAATCAATGTAAGCGGTCCCGGCCAGAATTTCTCTACAAGAGATTTTGCAAAAGAAGGTATGCTTTTTGCAAGAATAGGAAGATTTTTCATATCTGCTATATGAACTATGAGAGGATTATCCCCAGGTCTTCCCTTGGCTGAAAATATTGATTTTACAGCCTGAACATTAAATGCATCTGCACCAAGGCCATATACTGTCTCTGTGGGGAATACAACCAATCCACCGTCTTTTAAACACTTGGCTGCTTCGGCAACAGAGGTTTTGTCAACTGTTTTAGTAATCATCAGACTTCTTCCTTTTTATCAGCCATTGCTCTGCTTGAGTTTTTCACTCTGGCTGGTGGTGATAAGAGCATCTATAACTTCATCAAGATCACCATTGAGAATTGATTCGAGTCTGTGAAGAGTAAGACCTATTCTGTGGTCGGTAACTCTTCCTTGCGGGAAATTATATGTTCTTATTCTTTCACTTCT
>JAZUPR010000081.1:0-12820 GCA_045605285.1 Clostridia bacterium
AGATATAAACAAAACGGTCTTAGTATTGTGGTGGATGTATACTCCGGCTCAATACATGTAGTAGATGACATCGCTTACGATATTATAGGATTATATGAAACAAATACCAAAGACGAAATTGTAAAAGCTATGGCAGAAAAATATGCCACAGAAGAAAATGTAACAGAAAGCGAGATAGCAGAGTGCTACGACCAGATAACAGAGCTTAAAGAAGCCGGTAGTCTTTTTGCTCCGGACACCTTCGCTCCCATGGCAACCCACCTTAAAGAAAAAACTGCAAATGTGGTAAAAGCTCTATGTCTTCACGTGGCTCATACCTGCAATCTCAACTGCTCCTACTGCTTTGCAAGTCAGGGAAAATACTCGGGCGAAAGAGCACTCATGAGCTTTGAAACAGGAAAAGCTGCTCTTGACTACCTTATTGCAAACTCAGGAGACAGACACAACCTTGAAGTAGACTTTTTCGGCGGTGAGCCACTGATGAATTTTGATGTGGTTAAACAGCTTGTTGAATATGCACGCTCTGTTGAAAAAGAAGCAGGAAAGAATTTCCGCTTTACTCTTACCACAAACGGCATACTCATTGATGACGATGTGATAGACTACTGCAACAAAGAAATGAGCAACATCGTCTTAAGCCTTGACGGAAGAAAAGAAGTTCACGACAAATTCAGAGTTGACTATGCAGGAAAAGGAAGCTACGACACAATAGTGCCAAAGTTTCAGAAATTTGTGGAAAAACGAGGCGGAAAGGACTACTATATGCGTGGAACCTTTACCCACCACAACCCCGACTTTTTAAAAGACATTGAAACCATGCTTGACTTAGGCTTTACAGAGCTTAGTATGGAGCCTGTAGTGTGCGACCCGAAAGACTCTTCTGCCCTTACAAAAGAAGACCTTGAAACAGTAAAGGAGCAATACGAAAAGCTTGCATATCTCATGGAAAAAAGAAGAGAAGAGGGAAAGCCTTTTACCTTCTACCACTACATGATTGACCTTACAGACGGACCCTGCATATACAAGAGAATATCAGGATGCGGCTCAGGAACAGAATATATGGCAGTTACTCCATGGGGAGACCTGTACCCATGTCACCAGTTTGTCGGTGATGAAAAGTTTAAAATGGGCAATGTCTGGGATGGAGTTACAAATAAGGATATTCAAAACGAATTTAAAAAGTGCAATGTATATGCACACAAGGAATGTGACTCTTGCTGGGCAAAGCTATACTGCTCAGGCGGATGCTCTGCAAATGCGTATCACGCAACAGGCTCTATAACAGGAATATATGAGCCGGGTTGTGAGCTTTTCAGAAAGCGTATGGAATGTGCCATTTATCTTGAAGTAAAAAAATCTTTGGGTGAGGAATAAATGAAAACTCCTATAAGAAATTTTGAGAAAGATTATGCAAAGAAAAAATCAATAAGATTTCACATGCCCGGACACAAGGGAAAAAAAGTCCTTGGATGCGAAAAATATGATATCACAGAAATTGACGGAGCAGATGTTTTGTACAATTCAGATGGCATAATAAAAGAAAGTCAGGAAATTGCTAAAAATCTGTTTGACAGCGGAAAAACCCTTTATTCAACAGAGGGGTCATCACTTTGCATACGAGCTATGATATACCTTGTAAAGATTTATGCAAAAACTCTTGAAAAAGTGCCTGTGATACTGGCTGGCAGAAATGCACACAAGACTTTTGTAACAGGAGCTGCCCTGTCAGATGTACCTGTGGTATGGATGTATGGAGAAAGCGAAGATTTACTCTCTTGCAAAATCACTCCTGATGTAATAGAGAATTATATAACAGAGCACAATCCTGTGGCTGTGTATATAACATCTCCTGATTATCTCGGAAATATTTCTGATATCAGAGAAATATCTTGTGTATGCAAAAAACACCGTGTGCTTCTGCTTGTGGACAACGCTCACGGAGCATATTTAAAATTTTTAAAAAATTCCATGCACCCTATTGATATGGGGGTTGATATGTGTTGTGATTCTGCACACAAAACCCTGCCTGTACTCACTGGCGGAGCGTATCTTCACATAGGAAAAAGTGCTCCCGAATTTTTTAAAATTCATGCAGAAAACGCCATGTCTATGTATGCAAGCACGAGTCCTTCTTATCTTATTATGCAATCTCTTGATATGGCAAACGAATATATGGAAAATAACATAAGAAAAGATATTTCAAAAATTGTATGCGAGGCAGAAAATCTTAAATCCAATCTTAAGGACAAAGGGTTTTCTCTGGTCGGTGATGAACCTCTCAAAATAACCCTTGAAACAAAAAAATACGGATACACAGGACATGAGCTATATGACATTTTAAAAGAAAAGAACATTGTTGCAGAATTTTGCGACAAAGATTTTCTTGTGCTTATGCTATCTTCTTTTAACACAAAAAATGATATAATGAAGCTAAAAAAAGCTCTGCTCTCTGTTAAAAGAAAAGAAGAAATAAAAGAAGTTCCTCCGAGGATTTTTGAGGGTGAGCCTGTTATTTCTCCTTATGAGGCGGTGACATCATCCTTTGAAGAAATGGATATTGATGATGCAGAGGGTAAAATTCTCGCTCGTTCTTCTGTGACCTGTCCTCCTGCAGTATCGGTAATAAGTTGCGGAGAGAAAATAAGAAAATGCGATATAGAATGTTTTAAATATTACGGGATAGAAAAAGTATATACAATAAAAGAATGAATATACAAAAGACAATTCACAATAAAAAAGCCGCAGTGATTAAATTCACTGCGGCATTTTTATTATGAAATATTTTTTATTTTACAACAACATTTACAAGTCTGCCTTTTACAACGATTACTTTGAGCACCTGTTTTCCGTCAGTTGCCTCTTTAACCTTTTCGCTCTCGAGAGCTGCAGTTTTTATCTCTTCGTCACCGTAAGATGATGGGATATTCATTTTATCTTTAATCTTTCCGTTGACCTGAACAACAATTTCAACTTCGTCTTTAACAAGAGCTGACTCGTCATAGGTTACCCAGGACTGCTCGTGAACGGAGCCTTCTCCGCCTGCCATCTGCCAGAGTTCTTCTGTGATGTGAGGAACAAACGGAGCAAGCATGATGATAAGGTCATGAACTGCCTCAGAGAGAAGGTCCATATTTGTGCCATTGTATGAATAAAGGCTGTTTACAAGCTCCATGATACCTGAAATACAGGTGTTGAAATTGAAACGGACGCTGATATCGTCTGTGCCTTTTTTCTTTGTGTAGTTGAGTACATAGCGAAGCTCTTTATCTTCTTTTGAAAGATTTTGACCGTCGCACTTAGCATTGAGATTTATCTTATCTTTATTATCATCTACAAAGCGGAACACTCTGTTTAAGAATCTGTATGCACCCTCTACTGCGGTATCGCTCCACTCGAGGTCTCTCTCGGGCGGTGCAGCAAAGAGAATAAAGAGTCTTGCAGTATCTGCACCGTATTTTGAAATAATCTCTTCAGGGCTTACTACATTTCCAACAGATTTACTCATTTTTGCACCATCTTTTAAAACCATTCCCTGTGTGAGAAGATTGTCAAACGGCTCATCAACAGAAACATATCCAAGGTCATAGAGAACCTTTGTAAAGAATCTTGAGTACAAAAGATGAAGTATAGCATGTTCTACTCCGCCTATGTACTGGTCAACACCCATCCAGTATTTTGCACTTTCTTTTGAGAAAGGTTCTGCATCATTTTTCGGGTCGCAGTATCTTAAGAAGTACCATGATGAGCACACAAATGTATCCATGGTGTCAATTTCTCTTGTGCCCATTTTTCCACATTTCGGACATGGAGCATTGAGGAATGACTTACTGGTTGAAAGCGGGGATTTTCCAAGACCTGTGAATTCTACATCCTCGGGGAGCATAACAGGGAGGTCTTTTTCAGGGACAGGCACTGCACCGCAATCGTCACAATATATAATCGGAATTGGTGCGCCCCAGTATCTCTGACGGGAGATAAGCCAGTCTCTGAGTTTGAAATTGGTCTTAGGTCCGCCGATATTATTTTCTTTTAAGTATTCTATGATTTTAGAAAGGGCTGTTTTATTGTCAAGACCTGTAAATTCTCCTGAATTTACCATTATGCCCTCTGCGGCAAAAGCTTCGCTAAGCTCGCTTCCGTCCATCTCTTTTCCGTCAGGAGTGATGACAACATCTATAGGAAGATTGTATTTTTTTGCAAAGTCAAAGTCTCTCTGGTCGTGAGCAGGAACTGCCATAACAACGCCTGTGCCATAGTCGAGAATTACATAGTTTGCAAGGTAGAGAGGAATTTTTCTGCCGGTTAAGGGATTGATTACATACTTACCTGTGAAAACACCCTCTTTTTCAATATCTGCAGCAGTTCTTGTGATTTCATCAAGGTGCTGAATTTTTGTTATAAACTCTCTGCACTCTGCCTCTGTTTCGCTGCCTGAGATAATATCTTCTGTAAGGGGGCTTTCAGGTGCCATAACCATAAATGACACACCGTAGAGAGTATCGGGTCTTGTGGTGTAAACAGTGAGCACCTGGTCAGTACCGTCAACTTTGAAATCTACAGTTGCGCCTTTGCTCTTGCCAATCCAGTTTGTCTGCATTGTCTTAACCTTATCGGGCCAGCCCTTGAGTTTATCTATATCGGCAAGGAGTCTGTCTGCATAATCTGTAATTTTGAAAAACCACTGTTCAAGGTCTTTTTTACCTACAGTAGCTTTACATCTTTCGCACTTACCGTTTACAACCTGCTCGTTTGCAAGAACGGTCTGGCAGGAAGGACACCAGTTTACATACTGTTTTTTCTTATATGCAAGGTTGTTTTCATAAAGCTTTAAAAACATCCACTGTGTCCATTTATAGTAGTCGGGCATACAGGTTGCGACCTGTCTGTCCCAGTCATAGCTGATACCCATGCTCTTTAACTGCTCTGTCATATTGTCAATGTTTGAAAGAGTCCATTTTTTAGGCTCTGCACCATGCTTTATGGCAGCATTTTCTGCAGGGAGACCGAAAGAGTCATATCCCATTGGGTGAAGAACATTATAGCCATTCATTTTCTTAAATCTTGCTACAACGTCTCCTATGGAATAGTTTCTTACGTGTCCCATGTGAAGATTTCCTGATGGGTAAGGAAACATCTCCAAGGTATAATATTTTGGTTTTGATGAATCTTCGCTTACTTTAAAGCTCTTTTCATCATCCCATTTTTTTTGCCATCTTTTTTCTATGTCTGCAAAATTGTAATTCATTTAAGCCCTCTCCAATCAGTTATCTTTTTTTATATCCAGGATATCCGAGATATCCACTTCTTTAGCATCTGCCCAAAGTTTTTCTATATTGAAAAACTCTCTCGATTCAGGTGTAAACACATGTAGAACAACATCTGAATAGTCAAGTAAAATCCAGTCTGCCATGGAAAAGCCCTCTTTTCCGTATGGGAGAATTTCTATCTCTTTAAGCTTTTCTTCAACCTCATCTGAAATGGCTTTTACCTGTGTTGACGAACCGCCCGAGCATATAACAAAGTAGTCTGCAATAGTTGTAAGCCCCGAAAGAGACAAAACCTTAATATCTCTCGCCTTTTTATTATCGGCACAAAGAACGATTTTTTTCATTAAATCCAAAGAATTCATCACGACATATCCTTTCCGAGAATAATGGTTACATCTGTTTTATTAGCCTTATCCTCATTTACTGTATAGGTTGGAACACCCAAAAGGTTTGCTATCTTATCACCTGTTCCGTTGTTTCTTTTTACCACCACAACGGTGTTATTATACACAGAAGAAGTAGTCTCGGTGATATCGGCTATTTCAAAACCGTAATATTCTATATCTTCTTTTATTCTGTCTATATCGGCTAGTCCGTTTGATGCATCTATAATATCTATGTTTATCATACGGTTGAATATAGATTTTTTCACCATTTTCTCAGGGTCTGCATCAAGGACAATTCCGTTATCGCCCTCGACTTCGTGGAGAAGTCTTTCCTCTTCTTCGTTCATATTTTCAGAGTCGGGAGTAAAATATTTGCTTATTATCTCTCTATTCTCTCTTTCGTAAGGGAGAAAGTATGACACGCCTCCGCGGTATCCGCCCTCTCCTGCGAGAGTCATAATATTTATATTTTCCTGCTTTACCTTAAACACCTGAGTTGCTATTGACACCATCTCAGAATTAGACATATTGGTGTCTATCATGGATGAAAATATAGAAACAAGCTTTGGAATCTTGGTTACATTTGAAAAAGAGAACAGCTCTCTTATGGTTGATTTTATAAAGCCCTTCTGAGCTTCGAGTCTGTCTATATCACCATTTGCGTATCCGCTTCCGTTATTGTTTCTTCGAAATCGTACAAACTGCTCTGCTTTATCTCCGTCAAGAATCTGCGGACCTTTCTCTAAGTGGATATGCAAATTCTGATACGGGTCATCGTAGTTCATATTGATTGGCACATCAAACTCAACTCCGCCGATGGCATCTATAATCTCTCTAAACTGCGAGGTATTTACAAGTACATAGTCCTTTACCTCTACACCTGTGACCTTCTGAACCTCGGCAAAAACGGTCTTTTCTTTTTTATAGCCCCAGCCCGAGTTAATCTTTCTGTCTCTTCGTCCGTTGTCGGCAACGTAGGTGTCTCGGGGTATCTGCAAAAGATTTATTACGTGCTCTTTCATATTAAGATGGGCAAGAATAATAACGTCTGTTCGCATTTCGTCCTTGTCGACGCCAAGGAGAACAACATTTTTATATGCCTTTGACGATGAGCCGAATTCATAGCCTAAAAATTCTCCATCCATCATATTCAGAACCAAAGAAAACGCGGTAAATGCAACTATGGCAAATACCAGAGTATAGGTACATGTAAGCCTTAAATACGCCTTGAATTTTCTCATGCTCATATTTTCACCCAATCTTTTCCAAGTAGTAATTTCTTGTATCAACAGTATTTGTATGAAGAAGTCTTCCTTTAGAAAGAACAGATTTTATGGTATAGTCTATCTGAAGAAGGAGCGCTTTGTCAAGGTCGACTTCAGCCAAAGAGCGAATATCATCCACTCCGTCAAAATGTCTCATTGGCTCGATACCGTCGGCAATATAAATAATTTTTGTAAGAAGGCTCATATCGGGCTTTCCTATGGTATGATAATATATTGCATCATAAATTTCGGAATCGTCTATGCCAAATTCTCTTTTTGCAATCTCTGCCCCCAAAAGTCCGTGAATAAGACCTGTGGTCTTTTGTATAACCGGGTCAAGCTCTATGCCATATTCTTGACACAAAGAAAACATTTTATCCGTAGGATAATTTTTTGCACAATCGTGCAAAAGTCCTGCTATGGTGGCTTTTCCCGCATCTGCTCCGTGCTTTTTTGCAAGATACGACGCTGTCTCCATAACACCGATGGAATGTTTAAAGCGTTTTTCTGTAAGACTTTCTTTTAAAATGGCTGTCATTGCATCAATGGTCATGATTTTCTCCAATGTATAATTTATTATCTTTTATATATTCCCACACACCATCGGGCACTAGGTTCCCAGACGTCAGGTTGTTTTGTATGGCTTGTCTTATTTTAGTAGAAGAAATATCCACAAAGGGCATATCTACCTTTATGACATCTCCACCAAGGCACTTTATGCGGTTTATATTGTCTGATATATCATATTCTTTGTCAAAATTTCTGTTTATCACAAGAAAAGTGTTTTCTAAAATAAGATTTTTTGCATCCATCCATTTATCCACATAATTGAGCGAATCTGCTCCGAGTATAAACACAACATCGGAGTCGGGATACATTTTCTTAAAATGTCTCATGGTGTCTACTGTGTAGTGATACTGCGATGTGTCAAGCTCATAGTCTGAAACGGAAAACCTATCAAAACCTTTTGTTGCGATTTTAAGCATATTGAATCTATGCTCTCCCGATGCACTGTCTCCGTCTTTATGCGGAGGCTGTCCGTTTGGAACAAATATCACCTTGTCAAGTTTCCCACCGTCCACTGCGCTCTTTGCCATGGACAGATGGCCCAGATGAACAGGGTCGAAAAGACCTCCGAAAATGCCGATTCTGTTTTTCATAGTTTCACTCCAGAACTATCTTTCGCTTTTATTTCTCTTTCTGCCAAAACCGCCGCGAGCACCTTTTGTACCCTTTGGAGCTTTGGAAAAGCTATTTTTGAAAAATGATTTTTCTTTATTTGTATTTGGTTTTGAAACCTTTTTGGTCTCTTTTTTCTCGGGCTCTACAACCCTTAAGTTCTTAAGGTCAATTCTTTTATGCTCTTTTGACTGCTTATATATTACAAATCTTCTGCCGATAGCACACACAGGCTCGCAACCATCTATTGACTCTGCTACTGCGGCACACATATCCTTTGCATCGACAAGGGCATTTTCAAGAACATGAATTTTTACAAGTTCGTGAGTTTCAAGAAGTCTTTCTATTTCTAAAATCTGATTATCGGAAAGTCCGCCTTTTCCTATCTGAAAAACTGTGTTTTGTGTAGATGCAAGTCCTCTTAAAAAGGCTCTTTGTTTACTTGTGAGCATTTGTATATTTCCTTTCAAAATTTGTGTTTTTAAAAATGAACACAAATATAGTATTATACATTATTAATAATATATTATTATACAAAAATAACTGCCATTTGTCAATGGCAGTTACTTGCTAAAACAGGGTTTACACCTGCATTTTATATTTATTTTATAAAATCAAATTCCACATCGTACATAACGACGCTGTCACCCTCATTAATCCCTTTGCTTTCAAGGGCTTTTATAACACCTTTTCTTCTAAGGGCATTCTGAAAATGTGACAAAGACTCGGTATCTTCAAAGTTGGTTGAGCCTACAAGTCTTTTTATCCAAGGCCCTTCAACAATATATGCACCCGAATCGTCACGGGAGATTTCAAAAGGAACTTCCTCTTCATAGGAAATGACAACTTCTGTGTCCTGTTCCTCTTCATACATAACAGGAACAGGAATGGTATCAAGAATACTTGACACATAGAGCATAAGCTCTTTTGCACCATTATTTGTGGCTGCTGAAATCTGAAAAACCTTATACCCACGATTTTCCATTTCAGAGCAAAAACCGTCATACACACTCTGGTCAAAAACTATATCTTTTTTGTTGGCAACAACAATCTGCTGCTTTTCGGCAAGAGCTGGATTGTATGTGAGAATTTCCTTATTTATAAGGTCAAAATCCTCTATCGGATTTCTGCCCTCTATGCCTGATGCATCCACAACGTGCAAAAGAAGTCTTGTTCTTTCCACGTGGCGCAAAAACTCGTGTCCGAGTCCTATGCCCTCACTAGCACCCTCTATAAGACCTGGGATATCTGCAATAACAAAGCTATTGCCTACGCCAAGGTCTACCACGCCAAGATTTGGCTCCAAGGTGGTAAAGTGGTAGTTGGCAATCTTAGGTTTTGCATCGCTTACAACAGAAAGAAGAGTTGATTTTCCGACATTTGGAAAACCTACAAGACCTACATCTGCAAGAAGCTTAAGCTCAAGACTTATCTCTCTTTTTTCTCCGTCTGTACCGCTTTTTGCAAATCGGGGTATTTGTCTTGTTGCAGTGGCAAAATGACTGTTTCCCCAACCTCCGCTGCCACCTTTTGCAGCAACAAATTTTTGCTCATTGGTCTTCATATCAGCGATAATTCTGCCTGTGGAAACATCCTTGATAACTGTGCCTACAGGCACTTTTACCGTAAGGTCTGCTCCGTTTTTTCCATTACATTTTGCTGCTCTTCCGTCTTCTCCGTTTGGCGCTTTATACACCTTGCGATAGCGAAAGTCAGCCAGAGTGCTGAGTTTATCATCGGCAACAAAGATAACGCTGCCTCCGTTTCCACCGTCACCGCCGTCGGGTCCGCCTGCAGCAACATATTTTTCTCTGTGAAAAGAAACTAATCCGTTTCCTCCGTTTCCTGCCTCAACAATTATAGAGGCGGTATCTGCTAACATGGTCTTGTCTCCTTTCCAAAAAGTGTAAAAAAGGGATGAAACCCTCGTTTCATCCCAAATTTATCATAATGTTTACTGTGCGATTTCGTATACACTAACCTGTTTTTTGGTTTTGCCAAGTCTTTCGAACTTAACTCTGCCATCTGCAACTGCAAAAAGTGTATCGTCTCCGCCTTTTTTAACATTCAATCCCGGATGGATTTTTGTTCCACGCTGTCTAACGAGGATGTTACCAGATGTAACAAACTGACCGTCTGCTTTTTTAACACCAAGTCTCTTGGACTCACTGTCACGGCCGTTCTTAGTGCTACCCATACCTTTTTTATGAGCGAAAAGCTGTATGTCTAATTTAAACATATCTTACACCTCCAATTCAGAAATTTGAATATTATCGGGATACTGAATTCTTAATTCTTCAAAGAACAGGAACATAGCTTCCAATAATATATTTATATGTTTTCTGTTTATATCGTCAATATCATCGGGCAAAACGAAAAACAAATAACCGTCGCCCTGTTCATATCCGAAATCAATATGCAACACCTTCTCAATACCATTGAGTGTGGCATAAGCTACTGATGAAACGGATGCGCAAACAATATCTGAGCCAGCCTCTGCATAGTCAGTATGACCATCGCAGACAAACTTTACGATATTGCCCTCTTTGTCTCTGAAAATATCAATCTTAGTCATAATTATGCATTGATTTTTTCAATAACAACCTTTGTAAATGGCTGTCTGTGTCCCTGTTTTTTCTTATAACCCTTTTTAGGCTTATATTTGAAAACAATCACCTTTTTAGCTTTTCCCTGAGCCAAAACCTTGGCATCAACAGAAGCTCCTTCAACAACAGGTGTACCGAAAACAGTTTCATCACCGCTTACCGCAAGAACCTTGTCGAATTTAACAGCGTCACCTTCAACAGCTTCGAGTTTTTCGATGAAGAGAACATCTCCCTCTGAAACTTTGTACTGTTTGCCGCCTGTTTCAATTACTGCGTACATTAAAAGCACCTCCCTCTCTTAATCTCGCCCGGGTGTGGTATCTGCACAACTTCACAGATTTGACAACCAGTCCGGCGCGGTTACCGTCCAATTATATCACAGCGAATCTAAAAATGCAAGAGTTTTTTTGAAAATTATGGGGTTTTTTTGAGATTACAGATTTTCTGTGTCAAACAAAAGAGTTACAGGTCCGTCATTTACTGACTCGACAGCCATATCTGCGCCAAATTCTCCGTGTTCTACAACAAAGCCTTTTTCCCTGCATTCTTTCATGAATTCTTCATAAAGGGGAATTGCAACATCGGGCTTGGCAGCACCTGAAAAACCGGGGCGTCTGCTCTTTAAATCAGCATAGAGAGTAAACTGTGAAACCACAAGCAACTTTCCGCCGACAGTTTCAAGGTCAAGATTCATCTTGCCGTTTTCATCTTCAAAAACCCTTGTAACGCAAATCTTATCTGCAAGTTTTTTTGCATCATCTGATGTGTCACGAGGACCTACTCCCAAAAGAACAAGAAATCCCTCTGATATTTTTCCGTTTACATTTCCGTCAATGATGACAGAAGCATTTTTAACGCGGGTTACAACCGCTCTCATAATGTACCCCCTTAGGATTAATCAAAAAGCTTTTCCTTATACACACCGTCGGCAATAAGTTTTTTAAACGCATTTGTAACGGTCTCTTTATCTTCCTGATATGTAACTCCAAACCAGGTGTCTTTTGTTTCAAGAAGTTTTACATTTGCTTTCCCTTCTGAAACGAGCTTGTCAATAAACACAGGAATAAGATATTCGCTCTTTGGGTTTTCTAAACCGCCATCTCTGAGGAAATCTACAAAACCTTTATGGAGAACATCGAATATCCCCGGTGTTACACCCCACATATTCATGGAAACATGGGACATCGGGTCTATAGGAGCTATGCTTCCGTCGTCAGAAAGAACTCCTGCTCCGTCTTCTGTCTTTACTATATTATATGTCTCAGTAACACGGAGAAGATTGCTGTTTTCGTCTACAGAGCACACACCTCTTGTAACACCACCGTTATCAGAAAGGGTGTTTTTAAGGATAAATCCTGCCATTGAAAAATCAAACACATCGCCGTCTTTTGCATCTACAAGATAATCGTGAATGAGTTTAAACGCTTCTTTTCCGTAATAGTCGTCTGCATTGATTATGGCAAAAGGCTCTTTTACAATATCCTTGCAAGAGAGGATTGCCTGACCTGTGCCCCAAGGTTTTGTTCTTCCGTCAGGAAGAGTAAAGCCTTCGGGAAGGTCTGATAGCTCCTGAAAAGCATACTCTACGTCGCATATTTTTTTAATGCGTTTGCCGATTACCTCTTCAAAATCTTCTGCTATGTCTTTTCTTATTATAAATACTATCTTATCAAAGCCTGCCTCGAGTGCATCGTGGATTGAATAATCCATAATAATCTCGCCGCCAGGTCCCACGGGAGCAAGCTGCTTTATTCCCCCGCCAAATCTTGAGCCGATACCGGCAGCCATTATAACCAATGTGGTTTTCATATCAAAACTCTCCTTTTGAATATATATTTTAATAAAACCATATATAAGTTGATTTTATCACCAGAAAATATTTTCGTCAATAATTTAAATTATTTTTAAAAAACTCTTGCCATTTTAAAATTGATGTGATATAATAACTCTGTTGTGAATAACGGCCCATTGGTCAAGCGGTTAAGACGGCGCCCTCTCAAGGCGCAATCCCGAGTTCGATTCTCGGATGGGTCACCAGAAAAAAGCACCAATCTTTTAAAAGATTGGTGCTTTTTTCTGGTGACCCATCCGAGAATCGAACTCGGGATTGCGCCTTG